>JAICGN010000106.1 GCA_025923075.1 Chitinophagaceae bacterium | reverse complement strand
TGCTATACTGGCAAACATGCTGCTTGGAACAGCGATATACGATGCCACGATCGCTGCATGGGATACTAAATATGCATATAAACGTCCACGACCTTTCACTGCAGACAACCGCATTAAAGTTTATACGGTTAAACCCGAAAGCCCCTCTTATCCTTGCGAGCATTCTGTAGCTGCCGGCGTTGCTGTTACCATTTTTTCTAAGTTCTTTCCAAAGCTTGCCGATTCTGTAAGTCGTTTGGCACAGCAACTAATGAATTCCAGGATTGCTGCGGGTGTTGCATTCCCAAGTGATACGCGTGCAGGGTTTGAGCTTGGAAAAAGAATTGCAGAAAAAGAAATTGAACACACAAAAGAGTATGTGACGACTGCACAATGGGATGGGAAGGTTCCGGACAAACCAGGTCTCTGGAGAGGAAAATTTGCAATGTTCCCGACTGCAGGACAAAACAAAACTGTCGTACTTGAAAGTGCAAGCGAGTTTCGCCCTGGCCCGCCTCCTGATTTTGCAAAAGAAATGGAAGAGATGAAAAATTATAAACAAACTTTCCGGTCATTGTCCAATGCTTTCTATTGGGCAAATCAATCCTGGTTCATGGATAACCTTCCTAAAAAAATGTTTGAGCAAAATCTTCAATTGAATCCACCACGTGCAGCCCGGATCAATGCGATTGTAAATGTTGCAAGCTATGATGCCTTCGTGGCTTGCTGGGATGCGAAATTTACTTACTGGGGTATCCGTCCAAGTCAATATGATACTACATATCGTCCTGCCATATTGATGACTCCGCCTTTTCCCGGTTATCCTTCCGGTCATGCTGCTATTTCCGGTACGATGGCGGAAATTTATTCTTATTTCTTCCCTGCCGAGAAAGATCTGTTCCATCAGAAGGCAAAAGAAGCTGCCGAATCCCGCTTCCAGGCAGGGATCCATTTCCGGACTGATAATGATGTTGCACTTGAGCTAGGAAAAAAAGTTGCAATCAAAGTACTTGAGAGAGTAAAGAAGGATGGTGCTGATGATACATGGACAACTACGAATCAAAAAAAGAATGTTGCCAAAAACGATTATTAAAATAATATAAAATGACTTTGCTTCATAAATAAGATTTTTTCTCAATGTGTTTTGTTTTGAAAAAACTACAGGGTCTTGTTTTTACTTGACCCTTTTTTATTGGGAGTAATTGAAACCCATTCCAGGTAAGATCGAAAAACTGCCCGTGCTGAACTTCCGGCTATACCTTTGCAAAAAAAGATGAAGTTCATAGTTATAATTCTATCATCATTCGTCATACTCAGCTGCACAAATTCAAAGGATAAATCCATGTCTGCAAAAAGTGAAATCAACCTGGCAAAGTTTGACAGCGGTTATGCCCCCGTGAATGGTCTTAACATGTATTACGAAATTCATGGAGAAGGGACGCCGCTTGTTTTAATTCATGGTGGCGGCTCTACCATACAAACCTCATTTAACAAAATACTTCCCTTACTTGCTCGGCATTATAAGGTAATCGCAGTAGAACTGCAGGCACATGGCCACACCAGTGACCGGGACAATGCGGAATCGTTCGAACAGGATGCGGATGATGTAGCTGGTTTGCTTCAATATCTTAAAATGAACAAAACCCATTTTCTTGGTTTCAGTAATGGGGGCAATACTGCTATGCAAATTGCGATCAGGCATCCCGAACTTGTTAATAAGCTGGTCGTCATTTCATCGTTTTACAAAAGAGATGGAATGATACCCGGTTTTTTTGAAGGAATGGAAAAGGCTACTTTAGACAACATGCCCGGGCTGTTGAAGACTTATTATTTACAGATCAATGATGATAAAAAAGGCTTGCAAACAATGTTTAGCAAAGACAGGGAAAGAATGCTACGATTCACAGACTGGAGTGATGAGCAATTACATTCGATCCAGTCTCCTACCTTCCTCATCATTGGTGACGATGATGTAGTGACCCCAGCACATGCCGTGAAAATGTCTCAGTTAATTCCAAATTCACAATTGATGATCTTACCAGGCACCCATGGTTCATTCATTGGTGAAGTCTGCGCTGCAGCAGAAGGAAGCAAAATGCCGGAAGTAACCGTGGTGATAATTGAAGAATTCTTAAATAAGTAAAGGTTTAAAGAAAAGCCGCCCAATAATTTGGACGGCTTTATACTTTAGGTTTCCTGGTATCTAGAATCTCCTGTCACGTTTGTCTCTGTCGTTCCGATCATCACGATTTCTGTTACGATCATTATCCCAATCTCTCTGGTTTTTGCCGTATTTGTCATCACGACCAAACCTTTCTTCTTTAATAGTTAAATGTCCGAAGCGATCAATGGTGATCTTTACATCATTATTCCTAAGCTGGAACGATTTGCTAGCAACCAACTGCTTTCTTTTGAACATTGAAAAGCCTCTGCTGTTCATTTCATACACCTGTATGGTATGACGACCATTACGGAGATTTTCAATATTTATCATCCTGTTATTGCTGAAGTATGTCCTGCCATCAATAACAATTTCATACTTCTTCATGGAAATGATGGTAACATCCGGTTTTCTGTCTGCTGCAAACACAGCAGCGGTGAGAACTAAACCCAAGCACATAGTAAAAATTTTTTTCATTTTATTAAATTTTCTTGTTTCGTCTTGCATCGCAACCGGGAGCCCGCAAAACCATTTTATTATTTCCGGTTGCATAGTATTATTCAAAGCAAGTGCCATCATGCCAAAAAATAGAGAAGGATTCGTTAATGCGATTGTTATTTAAGGTTAATGAAAATTGGAGAATGTTAACTGCAAGCACCACTCACCGTACCTGTTTTTAGCAAGTTTCGGGTTTACCGGGAATAAAAACATTTCGATCTTTACATTATGATTTCTGAATGAATATGAAAATTGATAATTGTACTACAGCCGACGTCCGGGAAATTTTATCACTTTATGAATCGGCAAGAAGCCTTCAAACTCAAAAAGGAATGGTGGTGTGGCCATTATTTGAAAAAGCCTTTATTGAAAAAGAAATTATTGAGCATAGACAATGGAAGCTGGTTATTGATAATATCATTGCGTGTAACTGGGCTATCACTTTTGAGGACAAGGAAATTTGGGAAGAAAAAGAAAAGGGCGATGCCATCTATATTCATCGTATTGCCACGAATCCAATTTTCCGCGGAAACAGGTATATTGACAAAATTGTAGAATGGGCTAAAGATTATGCAATTCAGAACGGTAAACAGTTTGTAAGATTGGATACGCTGGGTAATAATACCAGGTTGATTGAACATTACAGATCAGCCGGTTTCCAGTTTTTAGGAATGTTTGAATTAACCGATACCTCAGGCCTGCCAGGTCATTATCAGAATGAACCTCTTTGCTGTCTTTTTGAAATTGATCTCACCGGGGAAAAATAGCAAATACTGCTTGTTGTCGGGCATTTCAGCAATGATAACCATTCAGAAATAACAATGACGATCTGCACTAAAAATTGTACCTTCACCAGCCGCAGGAAAAAGCAGTTTTGGTTTCCTTCAATAAAAACTATTTGTCAATTGCGGTCATTATAAACTAAAAAGAAATATACATGAGTGAATCATGGAACAAAAAAGAAAGAGAAAAAAAGAAACAGAAAGAAAGAAGAGATAAGGCCGAAAAAATGCAGGAGCGAAAAGAAAATGCAAAGAAGAATAACTTCGATGATATGATCGCTTACCTTGACGAAAATGGAAATCTAAGTTCAACTCCCCCCGACCCCAGAAAAAGAGTAGAAGTAAAGCTGGAAGATATCCAGATCGGGGTTCCCGAATATGTTCCGCCAACCGAAGAAGAGCTTACCCGCAAAGGAAAAGTCACCTTTTTTAACAATGAAAAAGGATTTGGATTTATAAAAGATATGCAAACACAGCAGAGTCTTTTTGTACATGCGAACAACCTTACTGCTCCTATAAAAGAAAACGACAAAGTAAGCTTTGAAGTGGAAATGGGACAGCGTGGCCCCATGGCGGTCAACGTAAAAATCATTCCTTAACTCACATTCAACAAAAATCAGTATTGCCGGGCTTTCAAAAATTGGCGACATAAACTATAAACTCTGGTTTATTAGTTGTAGTTTCGTGGTTCTTGATGTTAGTGCTCTCCCGCCTGGTGTAGTTTAATTTCTCCTCCAAAATGCAGTGAAGGCTTTAACGTAAGGCAGGTAAAGTATCATTTCATATTGATAGCCTTACCACATTTAATTATCTAAAAAGAAATGCGTGTCATTTAACAATTTACAGCTCATCGAGCCTGTGTTGCAGGCCCTTGATAAAGAAGGATATACTCATCCTACCCCTGTGCAAGAAAAATCTATCCCTGTTATTTTACAAAAAAGAGATCTGCTCGGCTGTGCCCAAACAGGCACCGGCAAAACTGCGGCTTTTGTTCTCCCTATTCTCCAGCTAATGCATGAAGAAAAACAAAATACTGAACAAACACAGCATAAAATAAAAGCCCTTGTACTTACTCCAACCAGGGAATTGGCAATTCAAATTGGCGAAAGCATCCGTGCTTATGGCCGCTACCTGCCTTTACGTCATCATGTAATTTTCGGCGGTGTGTCGCAACACACCCAGGTACAGGCTGTTCGTCGCGGTATAGACATATTAGTGGCTACACCGGGTCGTTTACTTGACCTGATGCAGCAAGGTCATGTGACGTTAAGGGATATTCAATTCTTCGTACTTGATGAAGCCGACAGGATGCTGGACATGGGTTTTGTGCATGATGTAAAACGCATCATTACACGACTGCCATCAAAAAGACAAACGCTCTTTTTCTCGGCTACCATGCCTAACGAAATAAAGCAACTGGCTTCAATGCTTTTAAACAACCCCGTAAGAGTGGAAGTAACCCCGCCAGCGACAACTGTTGACCTGATTCAACAATCGGTTTATTATACAGAAAAACACAATAAACAATCATTGCTTGTTCATTTATTAAAGGATTCTTCAATAGAAAATGTGCTATTGTTTACGCAGATGAAACATGCGGCGGATAAGCTTGCCCGTATGCTAAACAACGCTGGTATTCGTACAGAAGCTATTCATGGGAATAAGGCACAAGCTGCAAGGCAAAGAGCGTTGGAAAACTTTAAAGCCAAGCGTACCCGTGTATTAGTTGCTACTGATATTGCCGCCCGTGGCATTGACATTGATGAGTTGACGCATGTTATCAACTTTGAATTGCCGAATGTGCCGGAAACTTATGTGCATAGAATTGGAAGAACCGGAAGGGCTGGGGCAAAAGGTGTTGCAATTTCTTTTTGCGACTGGAGTGAAAAAATATTTTTAAGTGATATACAGAAACTGATCAAAAAGACGATTCCCGTGGTAAAATCTCATTCGTTTGATGTTCCCGGAATGCATGACATTATACAACCCGCTGGAAATTTCTCCTATGGAAATAACCGGAGCGGAGGAATGAGGAAAAGACACAGCAGGGCGTTTACACAAAGAGCATGACCATTATACCTGCATTTAAAAGTAGA
Organism: Chitinophagaceae bacterium; assembly: GCA_025923075.1. Taxonomy (GTDB): domain Bacteria; phylum Bacteroidota; class Bacteroidia; order Chitinophagales; family Chitinophagaceae; genus VBAS01. Next base: position 9,433 of record JAICGN010000106.1, on the reverse strand, counting down.
TTTTAATAAAGCAAGTGTAATTCTTATCCTACAACTTTTTCTTCGCTAACCGTAGTATTCCTGATGGTCAGTTGAAAACTTGAATTCAAAGAAAATTCAAACTGTTTTTGTCGCATCATTGCGCCGGTTTGTTCATTTTCCTGCAGTACTGCAATCAGATCCTTTGCGAGAGGCGAATAATTTGAATCGTAGTTGGTGCGGCCATTATCAAGCTTCAGGTTCGAAAAGGTAAGTTTCGCTTTTTTGCCGCCAGCTGCCCTTTCAAAATCAGTTTGATTCATATTCAATACCTGCTCGCTTTTGCCGGAGCGTTTCATCAGCAAAATGATTACGGGAAGATATTTTCGCCATGTATGTAAGAACATAAAAACGTTTTTTAAAAAACTAATCAACAAAAATTATTGCTCTTCAGTAAGACGAGTAAATGAAAGACCATTGAAGATGCGGGCAAGATCCAAATTTTTTGTCTTCCTCCACTCTTCAACTTTTGCATGGCTAACAACGCGCCATAAATTTTTCAATTTCAATTCTCCGTAATCAGCGGTCCGGATAAAAACACCTGTTACCGTGCTCCGCTCTTTAAAATGAATATTAATAGTCTGGTCTTCCCTTCCTTTACCTTCAACAAATTTTTCGATCATTTCTGTTGTCATATATAACTAATTTAAAACTTTTACAAAACAATTACCATCGTTAGTTCGCACAGTGTGATTTTAGCTTTGTAGAATAATCCTTGCAGATCGTCATTCTTTACATCAAACTCTGAATTAGAAATATGGATATTCATTTCTAAATATTTGTCATAAAAAAAGACACTTGAGAAAAAGCAGGTGTAAAAGAATAATACAGGGTGGAATGTCGATCGTTCACATACATTAGCCGTAAAACTCAAATTAACGATGCAAAGATAATCATTATGGGCTAGAACTCCTGTTTTTAATTTGGATCCCCTCTGCATAAGGAAACTAGATTGTTAATAGTGTGGGTGTTGGCACAGCAGAAAGGTGCGGCCTTCTTTAGTTCTTTTTCTCATTTTAGTTATGATTGGCTTGAATTATAGAATAAAGCGCCCATAATCCTGCGGTTTATTATTAATAACTTTATTAAAAGCTCAGCTATGAAATTTCTTTCCCTGCAACCGTTTGTTCCTTCCGGAAACGATTTTAAAAGTTCTAAAGAATTTTTTCAAGAATTAGGTTTTACAATGAATTGGGATGACGGTGGCTATGCTGGCTTTGAAAAAGATGGTTGTAAGTTCATTTTGCAACACTTTACCGACAGGAGCTTTGCGGAAAATTTTATGCTTACCGTCGGTGTAACCAATGTTGATGAATTTAGAAAAGAGGTTATGGATAAACAGCTGCCACAGAGATATGGTATTCGTATTGGAGTGGTTTCAAATCAGCCTTATGGAAGGGAAGTAAATATTATTGACCTCGCCGGAGTTTGTTGGCATTTTGTGGAGCAATGATTCATAGTTTTATAGCATCCACTTTTACTCCCAAAAGTTTTAATGCTATATTATCAAGGTCTTCTTTACTTCCTTTTAAATGAATGGTGCGGTGAATATGTTGCAACGATTGTCCAGGCGCTAACATAGCGGCGGGTGAAGAACTCTCGATCTCATAAAATTTACCCATTTGTATGCTGTCTATCGGGCCATCATTGTAAGAATTAACTGCATCTCCGGCAAAAGGATCGTCCTGCATTTTCCATAATGAGTTTACATACTCACCACCTTCGGCAGGTAAAGTAAATTGTGCGATCGTTAACACGTTATTGATCACATCATAACTCGCAACAATAGGTAAGGCTCTTTTTGGTGATAACCCTATTTTACTTCGATAATTTGCATCGGCCTTAAATAAGATTAGTCCATTATCTACTCTCAACCTGTCAGCAGCCACTTTTCCAAAATAATCATCAGTAACGATCTTTCCCAATTCTGCAGCATCTCCTTGCCTGTACGGGATCGCCACTGTTGTTTGTTCCGACGCATTCAACATACTCAAAATCCAGATAGATAATGCACCTGTTTTTTTATCCCATGCATTATTCCCCTTATTCGTAATCCGGTTATCCGTTTCGAATGCAACAGCATTCACATTTTCAGGAACTGCAATACCCAGTGCAGAATTTATGGAAGGGATATCCAGGAAGCGAATTGTCCTGTCCACTGTCAGATCGAATTTGTTACCTGAATAATTCTGCAGGTGCATTTCTTTCCGGAAGCTTGCTTCTGTTTTTGTCGAAGAAATCAAATCAAAGGGTTCTGTATCTATTTCTTTTGGAACAAACCAATTTTCAAATTTAAACTCCGCTCCTTTTTTAAAATAAATCGAGAACTGTCCGCCTTCAGGTCCAAGCCAGAAACGTTCTTCACCTCCAAACGCACTCATATGTTCGGTGGTTTTGCCCGATGCGATTAATTCATGATTTATCCAGCCAAAACTTAACCCAATGTCCCCATCAGCCGTGCTTGTCATTACACGTCCCTGATAGGCAGGTGCAACGATAACCTGTGCACCCAGGCTATCGCCAAGCACAATAATATCTTTATGATACCGTCTAAGAAAATTCAGGTCATACCCAAATGTTCCTGTCATGAATTTAGAAGCTGCATCACCGTTGTCTTCAGACTTATTCTTTGCCGAGTTACAGGACGTGAGGAATACCATAAAAAATATAATTAATTGCTTCATTCCCTTTAGAATTGAACTACAAAGTACGACAAGCATGATCATTCAAAAAAATCATTGATGGCTTTGATTTCTGTATCTTGATCTCTTATTGTTATGCCAAATAATAAATGGGTATTACTTACTTTATTTATCACCGGACTGATCATTGTATTGCTGCCTGATTCGGGAATACCTGTTATAGAATTAAATAAAAGCCACGGCCCGTCTATCCAGGACTTAATTGGCCTGGGTTTACTACTCATAAGTTGGTTGCTTAGTTCTATCATCGTGATCAGGAACTGGAAAAAAATAGAATCAAAAATTGGCGATAGAACTTTTAGACTGCTTCTAATAATTTATTTGCTGGCAATGACCGGTATCATTTTATCACTTGTCGTTTCATCCGATTTCTTTTTATGGAACTGTGTAGCTGTTGGGTTATTGATAAATATTTTATATCTCATTTATGCATTCAATAAATGACATCAGCATATTATCGAGGATGAAAATTTCTATTGGTATCGATATATGGATTAGCTGTCATTTTATTTGAATAAATTTGTAGCCCTCTGACTCCGTAGCTCAGTTGGTAGAGCTACTGACTCTTAATCAGTAGGTCCAGGGTTCGAGTCCCTGCGGGGTCACAAGCACAGTTATTTTCATTTTACTAGTACGAGCGGCAAAAGCTCCCTTACTTCCAACCAAGACACCAAGCGATCGTAGTCTATTGTTTAGGCTTCCACGTATCCACCCTTAATTTTTCCAGCTCGGCTAAGACACAGGTAGTGAGTTGTAGGATGGCGTCCTGGTCCTTGGGCGTTAGTGTCAGTATCTTTTTATTATTATCAGTATCGGTAAACTGGATGGTAGCGATTTTTTTCTGGGAAAGATTAGTAAGATTCGGATTCAGATTCGGCTGGTTAGGAAAAACAAAATGGAAATATCCTTTGCAATTCGTGGTACCGCCATTCTTAAAATTCCCTCTTTGTTTGCTTACAAAAGTCACCATTACCCTGGAGATATCATTAAAACACATGACTGAATTATCCAACGCAAAAAAATAGTCAATTTCTTTTTTATCTGCTGAAATAGATAATAAAAATTTATCATTGCCTCCACCCAGAGAAACAAAACCGGTAGTCAGCCGGGGGTCCTGGTTAAACCTGTCCTTTTCATTTTTCAACGTGCAATCCTGGGCCATAATAAAATTGGGCGCCAATATCAATAGGAATAATAAATGTTTCATAAATAAGAATAAGTGTAAAAATACATATTCCCGGCCCTGTTGTAGAAGCCAGCTTGTTAAAAAACAGGAAATAATCGTATGGTTTAAAACTTTATTCCGTGGCTGTCGGCGCTGCCTGCGATATGCAATGCAAAGGCAGCTAATGCAGTGTCTTTTAAAATATTGATCAGGGCATTTACTTTTACCTCTTCCGTGCCTGCATTCCTGTAAATGTCAAAATGAATGAAAAAAGCAAATGTTAAAAGCATTGCAGCAAGCAGGTAGGCTGCAATTCGTACAAACTTATTAAGGATAAACGCGATCGCTGCAAGTATAAAAGCTACTCCTACAATTTTAACCCACAAGACAGGGTTGGGTACATTAGAGGGAACATATTCCATCATGGCTTTTGGGTTTTTTAAATGATAATATCCAAAGATGAGCATGATGGCGGAAAGAATATAAATGGCTATGTGGGAAACGATATGCTTTTTCATAACCGTTGGTTTTATTTGCTATAAGGTACTAAACATCCTGCGGTTATAAAATTTTAAATATGCACAGGCTATCTTTTCAAGAACTTTCCTCTTAATAATTTTTCCATTACTTCCTCTTTTAGGTTACGGCTGATCGGTATATGATGCTGATCTATACGGATATCATTTCCCTCTATGCTGTGAATTTTTGACGCAGATACAATATATGATTTGTGCACTTTTATGAATTGGCTGGCGGGCAGGTATTCTTCAACAGATTTAAAAGTAAGATAGGTGATAAGCTTTTTTTCCCGGGTATGTACTACAACATAATTCTGCAATGCCTCGATAAATAAAATATCGTCGAAGCTAATTTTTACCAGTTTATTGTCAGCCTTGATAAAAAAATAATCTTGTTTTTCCGGTGCAGCCGTTTTATCACTATCATTCTTTTGCCTCACTTCATAATATTCTTTTGCCTTGAGCGCAGCTTTTAAAAACCTGTCAAATGAAATTGGCTTAACAAGATAATCCAGGGCATTTAACTCGAATCCATCCAAAGCGTACTGTGGAAAGGCTGTTGTGAAAATAACCGGCACAGTTTTTTGCAGGGTTTTCATGAAATCAAGACCTGTGATCTTTGGCATTTGAATATCGAGAAAAAGTAATTGGACATCGCCACTGCTGATCTTTTCAGTGGCTTTTAGCGGGTTATCATATTCCCCTACCAGGTGAAGAAAGTCTACATCGGAAATGTATTCCCGCAATCCTTTTCTTGCCAGTGGTTCGTCATCTATAATTATACAGTTGATCATGTTATTAAAATTAAAATGCCCCCAGCCAATAATGACGCTGAAACAACAAATAAAATTACCAGCGTTTTAAATTTTCGTTTTTTTCTTAATATCAAAGCTGTAAGCATATTTTTAAATTTTTAGTTTCAAGTTTATTTTAAACGTATCTGCTTCGTCCCTCACATCCAACTTGTGGGTATCGGGATATAAAAGCTCCAATCTTCTTTTTACATTATTCATCCCGATGCCGCCATGTTGCTCGGTAGTATAGATCCCTTTCTCCCTGGAATTTTCAACGGCAAATTCAAAATACCCATTACTTCGTGTCAAATCTACTTTTACAAAATTAGCTTCATTCGTTTTATGTGAAATATGCTTAAAGGCATTTTCAACAAAAGGGATGAGCAAGAGCGGCTCGATTGAAAAATTTTTTACTTCAGGAGAACAATTGAATTGTACCTTATAGTTTTCATCCTTTCGCAATTGTTGCAGGTGAACATAATCCTGTAAATAATTTATTTCCTTTTCAATTGGTATTTTTTCACCGTTGGCCTCATAAAGCTGGTAACGAAGCATATCAGAGAATGTGTGCAGGGCTTGCCTTGCATCCGGATTGTTTTTATCAATCAGGAAATAAACAGAGTTCAGCGAATTAAAAAGAAAATGTGGATTGATCTGTGATTTTAGAAAATTCAACTCAGCCTCAGCATTTTCTTTTGCAAGCTCTGCGATTCTCTTTTGCAACCTCAGTTGGTCGAACACCAGTTTAAAAGCAGCACCGGCAATCACAAGGAAGAAATGCGGAATTACATTATCATAGATCCGGGCTTTCAGGTTTCCGCCTGAGAAAATAGTCGGATCGTTTGCTATCTGCCCGATAATGTACATTTTCGTGAAGCTGCTTGTCAGGATCATTGCAATAAATAGCAAGACAAATAAGACATATCGCTTCCTGTATAATAAAAAAGGTATAAGCAGGTAATTCGTGGTGTATACCATCAGCATCAGGTCAACTATTTTGATAAAAGTAATTTTGAATGCAAGCGCTGGGGTCGAATATCCTTCATAGCGAAGCAGAAACCACAATCCGAAAAGCAATAGCCAGAACAAAACGTGGTGCAATTTGTATTTTATAAAAAACGACGCGTTGTGCATAAGACAAAATAAAATTACGATTTCCCTTTTGTAAAAGAGATTACATCACCGGCAGGTTATTCCTGACAAAACGCACAAATACGTTTTATCAAGTGTTGTTTACCAGTTATGTAAAGTGTTTAATTACAGGCAAATTCTGTCGGAAATTTATTTTGAAATTGATTTTTATGAAACTACTATTTGTTTTTACGATCATTCTCATTTCAAATATTGCGTGCTCGCAAAAAAATGATAAAAAGACAACGCAAGCCACTAGTATACACGTTGGTGGAAGTTGCGAAGGATGCGAGGCCATTCATGAATCACCGGTATCCTTTGATTCATTAACTAACGTCTTGTGGCTCCCCGGCTGGAATGATCAAGGCAGGAAGCTTGAAGTCAATGGAGTGGTTTATAAGGCCGATGGTACGCCGGCGCCGAACGTAATTATTTATGTTTATCATACCGATCAAACGGGTGTTTATCCCACAAAAGGAGATGAAAAAGGTTGGGGCAAACGACATGGTTATCTGCGCGGATGGATGAAAACAAATGAAAAAGGCGAATACAAATTCTTTACACTAAGGCCGGCAGCATATCCAGGGCGAAAAGATCCCGAGCATATTCATGTCACTATCAAAGAACCGGATAAAAATGAATACTGGATCGATGAATACGTTTTTGATGATGACCCCTTACTGACAGATAAGCAAAGAAAAAACCTCGAGGATCGTGGCGGCAGTGGCATATTGAAAGTAAAAAATGCCGAAAACATGCTGAAGGCAGAAAGAAATATTTACCTGGGAAAAAATATCCCTGATTATCCCAAAGTATAGCCATGAAAAAACTTTTGGTTTCTAGTTTCTTATTTCTAATTTCTTTCGCGATTGTGGCGCATCCGGGTATTGGAATCGTTAAAGACAGTAAAGGAAATATTTATTACACTGACCTGAAACAAGTCCGGAAAATTTCCTTAGATGGAACTAAAACAACTGTAGTACCAGGAGTTCATACACATGAACTTTACATCGATGAAAATGATAACTTATATGGAGAACATCTTTGGTACAATGGCGAAAGCAAGGACACATGGGGCCATTATGTTTGGTGCCTGAAACATACCGGTGAATTAGTGAAGGAAATAAAGCCAACGGAAGGGTTTTTAACGAACTATAGTTTCGCCAGAGATTCGATAGGGAACATGTATTGGGTGGAAAGATTCACGACCTCACGAATAATGAAAAAAAACAAACGTGGCGAAATAACAAGACTTATTGAGGGCAAGTTTGGCTTTATTGGCTGGCTCGCATGTGCCAAAGATGGTTCTTTGTATTTCACTGAAAATAATAAGTTGCATAGATTATCGCCGGACGGACAATCCGGCAGCTATCGGATGAAAACGTTAGCCGACAACATCGGAAGCAAGTCGGCAGAGTTCTCAATGATGGGACGCAATTATGCTAGCTATGGTATCTGGACCGATACAGCCGATAATATTTATTTGGCCATGATAGATTCAAAACATGTTATCCGTATAGGTAAAGATGGTAAAGCAGAAACAGTTATTAATACAAACTCAACGTGGACGATCTGCAGTGGCCTTTTTGACGACAATGGAGATTTGTGGGTACTTGAAAATTCAGCGACTAATGAAGTAAGGGCAAGAAAAATCACCAAAGCTGAATTAGCAAGTGGTAAGGCAGCGAACGTTTCAGCACGACGGCCACATTTACTCGTTACTATCTTTACAGCAGCTGCAGTTATTCTTTTATTTTTTGTTTCAAAAATGATTTTGAGCAAAAGAAAACAAAGACTTCTTCAAGTTGCCATATAATTTTTATGCTGTACTTCTTATCATTTCTATTATCCTGGTTAAGCGGAATGCTTGCTATCCTTATTACCGCCTTCTATTCCTACGACCAATTCAGCCTGATCGATATCACCAGTTTTGCAGTCATGACCTTTGTTGGTTTTTTAATTATGTTCCTGCTTATCTATTTATTTGTTTTAAAAACTGTCAATAAAAAAATTGTTGGGCCAAAACAGTCTATCTATTTCCCGTTAATATTTTCTTTGCTAGCTAATTTGCCGGCCTATTTGCTAATCTGGAAAAACATTGGAAATTATTATGGAACGGGTGAAGCAACGCTGTTTGTTCTTGGTTTTCTTACCAGCGGCCTAGTGTTCGGCTTATTCTGGTCATGGAAAAATAAAATGCTTAGCCAAAGAGCATAGTTATTGCAGCAAATTCTTCTCTTCATCTTTTAACATGATTCCAGAAAGTTTCAATTGCAAAGATGCCTTTATAAGTTTTGCTATTTTCTCAGCAGCCAGATCATAATTCAACCCCTCCGGGCGAATATTTGACACACAATTTCTTGATTCGTCAGTAGTGCCTGGTGACGGCTTATAAGTGATATATGCTCCCATGCTGTCAGGCGAGGATAAACCCGGTCTCTCCCCTATTAAGATCAGCGAGAGCTTTGCATTTAATAAGGACCCAATCTCATCGGCAATGGCTACCCTTGCTTGCTGAGCGATAACTATAGGGGCAATTGTCAGCACAGACTGTTTCAAACGTGGAACTAATTTTTTGAGTACAGGCACCGCATGCTTGTTTATCGCGGTCGCAGACAGACCATCGGCAATGGTAATCGAAACGTCAACTGAATAACTACTCTCATTTTTTAAATTATTAACCGAAGATTTATCCAGATTTCTTCCATAATCAGGTCGCTGCAGATAGACTGATCTATCAGCTGCCTGACTGGCTACGATAACTACAGATGATTGAAACTGTTGTAATCCTTCTTCCAGCTCATTGAGTTCTAAAATGGAATAAATGGCATCCCTAGCATGAGCATGACACATTTTAAAATCCAGCAGCTCTTTTAGCGGAGGAGCTACACCGGTCCGTCCTAAGGCAATTCTTGCCTTTGTAAATGACTTTAATGATTCCCATGGATCAGGAATAAAGCTATGGTGTGTTGAAGATTTTTTTAATTCCTTCATGCCTGAAGTAATAAATGTGAAGCACCGATGGGCAACTTGTTCCCTCCTTTATCAATAATCCCTTGTTGCAATAACCATTCTTCAAACTCAGGTGCCGGCCGCTTGTTTAAT
>JAICGN010000105.1 GCA_025923075.1 Chitinophagaceae bacterium | reverse complement strand
TTCAGGTTATGACAACACGTAGAAATTCAGGCCAGGGATTCGGAACAATGCATTCCGATGAACGTAGACGCAGCAGTCGCGGAAGTCGTCAACCACAAGGTCGAAGTCAAAACAGAGAGGAGTATGAAAGCGATTATGAAGATTATGATGATGCGGACGAAGATCGAGATCAGGGAAATCAATATATGAGTTCCAGTCGTAACCAAAATGACTGGGATGAGGATGATTCAGACGATGATTATGATCAGGAAAATAGTGGACGTAGAGGAATGCGCTCAAGGGGGCGATTTCAGGACGATGATTATGCTGACTACGATGATTCGGGAAATTGGGAAGGCCAGGGCAGAAATCAAAGCAGGGGTTATGGTTATGATGAGGAAGATGATTATGGGAATTCAGGAGGTTCGTATTCAAGAAGAGGATTTGGTAGCATGAGTGGTGGAATGCGATCTGGCTACGGTAGAACGTCTGATTCAGACTATGAAAATGAACGCGGACGTTACCAGTCATCAAGAGGACAAAATGGGGGCAGTAGCAATCGCGGTAGAACGGGATCCGGATACGGGAACAGTTCAGGATCCAGAATGGGACGCGAATCAGGATCCGGCTATAACACAGGAAGTAACTGGGGAAGTGGACGTGGACGTAGTCAACAATCGGGTTATGGCAATAGCTCAGGAAGTAATTGGGGAAGCGGAAGTAGAGAAGGCCGCAATCTGGGAGGCTTTTCAGGATATTCAGACGATCAGTATTTAGGAAGAGGCAGAGGACAATCAAGACGGTATGAAGATGATGACTATCGCTCAGGAAGAAGCAGTAGAAGTGAAAGTAATCGCGGAGGTTCTCGTATGGGAAGGCAAAGTGGTTCCAGTTCTTCAAGCAGACGAGGCGGACGCCGCAGCAACTGGTAAATACATATTCGAAAGATCGTTTAAACAAGAAGCGTATGAAAAATCCGAAAACTAGTACCGTTAATAGTCCTGGTACAAATGGCACGAAGGATACTGGCAATAAGAATAATAAAACATCTTTATTAGAAAAATTCTTTGTGGATCAACTAAAGGATATTTATTATGCAGAACAGCATTTGGTAAAAGCGCTACCAGAAATGAAAAATGCAGCATCAAGTGAAGAATTGGAAGATGCTTTTGAAAATCATTTAAAACAAACGGAACGACATGTAAAGAGACTGGAAAAAGTATTCCAACTTCTTAAACAGGAACCAGAAGGCAAAAAATGTGAAGCAATTGAGGGTTTAACTAAAGAAGCGAAATCAATAATCAGTAAAACGAAGGAAGGAAGTATGACCCGGGATGCCGCACTTATCATTGCTGCACAAAAAATTGAACATTACGAAATAGCTACGTACGGTGGGCTTGTACAGTTAGCCATTACTATGGATCTCCATCGTGCTGCCGAATTACTCGACAAAACGTTACAGGAAGAAGAAGACACCGATACGACCCTGACGCAAATAGCAGAAACGTCTATTAATGTGAAAGCAGAAAATGAAGGTGCTTATTCGTTGCAGCAGGTGATGAATGCTTAAAATGCTTTTTTGTAACGCAGCGGAATATTTGCAGCACTGGAAACCCGGCTTCGGCCGGGTTTATTCATTTCAAAACTTTTTGTCTCAACTATTTTTATGGTGAAGTGTTTCCGGATTCTTTAAAAATATTTCTGATACTCTTTTTCACATCAAGATCGGTAATTCCCGAGCCACCTAATCGCTCAGTTGTCCAGCCTTGCCAGATCTTTTTATCCGTATCTGCATCCATCATCGTTATACTAATAGTAGCTTCCCTCACGGGAACCTGGTACTGCTGATAACCCAAAAACTGTGAAGGATAATAAATGGTAGACCATCGTCTTGTATACCTATTGTAATATAATCGACTATAAGGTTGTGAGTAAACTGCGTCGCTTTGCGTTTCCACATTTCTTTCTACAAGCACATCATAACTAACCAATACATCGGGGTTTTCACTAACTTCTCTCCAACCCCAGCGTTGCAATTCTTCATTAACCGAATTATGAACACTAATGTCGGCAAAGGAAGTTGCCCGGCTTGATGCATCATCTTCGGTTGCTTTTATATCGACCCACATGTAGGTTTGATAGTCTGATAAATTTGTACTGGTATCTTTTTCAACATATGCCGGTGTCGAGCAGCTATAGACTATCAGTGCTGCACTAATAAGGATGGCTACTGGCATTATCTTTTTCATACAAATTTTTATTTTAAAGCCTGGCCCTGGGCGATTTTTCTTCCACCGGTTCCCCATCATTATATTCTTCAGGATTGCCATTGCCCGGCACCTCTTCAGGATTTATATCATCTCTTTTTTGTGTTGGTATGTTGCTACGTTTCTTTTTTGATCGTTCGTCCTGAATATCCGGTTGATGCTGGCCGGAACCTGGATAAGTATTTGGTTCCTGCTCTGGCTCTCTTTCGTCATATATTGAATTATCAGGCGGCGGATTCTTTTGTTTACGATCTTTTCCCATAATTATATTTTTTTTTATTACATAAATTATTTTTGATCAAAGGATACGAATTATGAAAACTTACCAATATCGTTTTTGAATCGCCTTCGCGGAATCAAGATGCATTTTTAACGTAGGCAACGTCTTGTCGGCGAAATTCTTGACGTCAATATCAGATGCATTTGACCTTGTATCTTCAAAAAGATTGATCCCATCGTTATGAGATTTAATCATCATGGAAATGTATTCCTTATCAAACGCTTTTCCCGTCATTTTCTCCATATCGGTATACATTTTTTGTTTCTCTTCCGATGGTGAAGCGGGCAGCGACACATTTCTTTGTCCTGCCAAATTTTTCACCTGATCGTTGGCTGCGCTATGATCTTTTTCTAACATTGCCGCAAAGCTTTTTACAGCATCAATAGTTGCCTTTTGCTGGGCTAGCTTAGCTAATTGTACCTCCGCAATTCCGGAGTTAGCGGCTTTTACCAGGAAGGCCGAACTTTTTTCATCTGTTACAACACTGGTCGTTGTAGTAGGATTCGCGTCAGTGGAAGTAGTTGTGGTCGTGCTCGTATCTGTTCTTTCATTTGTTGTTTCGGCATCATTGTTACATGCTAACAAAATAAAGTATACAATTACGAGCGGTGCACCAAGCTTTTTCATATTGAAATATTTGAATTAAAAAATTATGTCTACTTACTCTACCTGTATCGGAAATCGTGCCATCAACTTCTGCATTGTCTAAATCATTTTTTCACATTTAGTATACTGGCATGATTTTTTCAAGAATATATTCATAAGTTTCTTTGGGGTGTTTGATTAAGTCAAAATCGGAAACGATTTTTTATTCTGAGAATATACCCATCGAACCTGAACCAGGTAATGCTGGCGCAGGGAATAAGAAACTTTAAGAAAGAGTTTCGGCTTCGCCGGAGCTCTTTTTTTTAGGGATGATCTTAATTATGGGAACTACAAAATGGGAAATAGGATGTTCAGGATTTCATTATAAAGGGTGGAAAGGAATTTTCTACCCCGAAACACTTCCACAAAGGGCTTGGTTTAGATTTTATGCTGAGAAATTCAATACACTTGAACTTAATGTCACTTTTTATCGTTTCCCGGTATTAAAATCACTGGAGAAGTGGCATGACGTAAGTCCTGACAATTTCAGTTTTGCTGTAAAAGCTCCGCGTTTAATCACTCACTATAAGAAGTTTTCAGACTGTGCCCGGCTACTTGATGATTTCTACAATCTTATCACTAAAGTGTTAAAGAACAAACTGGGCCCGGTGTTTTTTCAATTACCACCCAAATACGTTTGTTTTTACAGATGCCCGGCTCGAACTGATCGTAAGAAGTCTGTATAAACAGTTTGAAAATGTCATTGAATTTAGGGATGCCAGTTGGTGGGCCCCTGCCATCTTTGATAAACTTAAACAAGAAAAAATTGTTTTTTGCGGCATCGATTATCCTGGTTTACCAAATGAGCCCGTTATAACAAACAAAACTGTTTATTATCGATTTCATGGAAAACCCCGTTTATATTATTCTGCTTATAAAAAGAAGGAATTAAACAACATTGCCGATATTTTGTTGAAAAATACATTCACAGAGAAAGTGTATGTTTTCTTCAACAATACGGCGACGACTTCAGCAATAAAAAATGCTATTACACTACAGAAATATATTCAAGCTCACTCACCTGTTGCTTAGCTATATCGTACCTGACACGCTATACAATAAAAGGTTCTTCTCTTGGTTTTGCCGCAATATTTTTTAATAAAGGGCATGTTACATCGTAAGCAAGTTTTCTTTGTGTGTGCAAGCCAGTGCTTCCTCAGCGTAAATTCTTTTTTCCATTTCAAAAAATCAAAACTATAATTACGGGCCTCCTTTATTAATGCCGAAATCTTTGAAGACGGGATATGTTTGATCAAACTCTCAGGATGTAACTTGATCCGGTACAATACTTCATTTTTAATGATATTGCCAACTCCTGAAAAAATCTGCTGATCCAGTAAAACATCACAAACAATTGCATTGGGCACATTTTTCAACTTTTTCCTGGCTTTGGCAGGGTTCCACACTACACTCATAACGTCCGCCTCCCAATCATAGGTTTGATCTCCATCTCGAGGAAGCAGTTTAACCGAACATGTATAAAAGTAGATTGTATGCCTGGAAAATTCCAATGCAAGTCTTAAACTACGCGCAGGTTTATTATTTTCATCAATGCTGTACGAACCAAACATGAGAAAATGCACTCTTATGATTGATTCATTTGTATAGATCAATAACTGTTTACCCCAACAACGAATATCTGTTATCTTCTTACCAGTCAGTTGGTTCAAATCAATGCTTGCATTTCCAAAAGCCTTGACAATCTTCCTCCCTTTGAAATTCGGAGTTATGAGTTCTTTTAATATAAAAATAGAAGGGCCTTCCGGCATAGGTTACGGTATTAAAGGCAGTCAATTTCATTTCGACCTCAGCTTCCTTTCTTTGGACCAGGTTTTTTCTTTCTTGTGCCGCTCGAATCGTTTTTCTTAGGAACCTTTGCGCCTGCCTTACGGGCTTCTGAGAGACCTATAGCAATCGCTTGTTTACGGCTTGTCACTTTTTTACCACTGCGCCCGCTTTTCAAGGTCCCTTTTTTCTTTTCGCGCATCACTTTCTCCACTTTTTCCGATGCCTTCTTTGAATACTTTGCCATAAAGTTGATTTTTAAATAGTTAAGGAAGGTGGCTTGCAGTTGAATTACATTATTACTTATACGACATTAATTATACGATGAAGAAGCAGAGGCTGAAGATGATTCCATGCTTTTCTCAGTTTTCTCATCCTCTTCTTCAGCTTCAAAATTTATATGCGCCTCGGCTATATAGGTGAGGTTATGGTCCGTTTGCTCCTCTTCCAGTAATGTTTTATCAAGTAATGCGGCTGCTCTATGTTTACCGAGCGTCAACGCAAGTTGTACCAATCCCCCATAAGTAGCAATCTCATAATGTTCCACTTTTTGAGCAGCAATGATAAGCGCTGCATCGCGGGTCATGGTGCCTTCCTTTGTTTCATTAATGATCGTTTTCGCCTCCTTTATTAACCCGTCCATCGCTTCACATCTTTTGCCTTCAGGCTTTTCCTTTAATATTTGAAACACCTTATCCAATCTTTTTATCTGCTTTTCTGTTTGCATATGATGATTCTCAAATGCATCTTCCAGTTCTTCAGTAGTAGAAGCCGCTTTCATTTCTTTTAGTGCTTTCAGCATCTGTTGCTCTGCATAATAGATATCCTTTAATTGATCAAGGAAGAATTTTTCAAGCAAGCCTTCTCTTTTTTGTCCGTTTGTATGACCAGGTGCACTGGTTGCGGTTTTTGTTGCCATAAAATATTTTTTAAAAATTGATAAATAAGAAAAATAGAGCCGGAGCTCTATTTTTCTTTCAGGATTAACGAGAATTTCGCCTGCTGCCTGAAGAAGAACTACTTTTCTTTTGACCTGTTCGCCTTCCATTTCCGGAAGAACGACTGCTATTGCTTGAAGATGTACGCTTGCTCCGGCCTCCACTGCTATTACGACTAGTCGCGCTTCGTGAAGATGACCTGCTACTTGTACGTCTTGCAGAGTTGCCACTCCCCCTGCCATTTGATGAACCGTCCTGACTTCTTCTCCTACCGTTTGAACTATCATCGCCAGTCCTTGATCTTCCGCGAGTACCTGAATTACCCCGGCTTCTCCTGCTATCTGATCCATTTCCGTATCTGCTACTTGAACTGCGGCGATCTCCTTCTGATCCTTCATGACTTCTACTTCTTCCTGAGGCTCTACCTCCGCGTCTTCCCAGCTCCCTTACTCTTTCATGGCTCATTCCGCCAAATCCTCGGCGTGAACGACGACCTGATTGACTGTACTCACTGCTTCTGCGTCCCCTGTTATCGTCATCATCTTCATCCTCCTCCTCATCATACTCGTCATATTCATCGTAGTCTTCGTCATCGTTGTAACTCCGGCTCATATTCCGATTGCCGCTTCTTCCGGTTCTTTCATTTTGATAGCTGCCCGTATTTCCATACCGCCTCTCTCTTCCATCCCGTTCGTTTTCATCATAATCGCCGTCTTCGTCATAATCTTCATCATCATAGTCTTCAGAATCGTACTGATTTCTCACATTATCATTTTCCTCCTCATCTTCGTCATTAAAATCATCATAATCTTCATCATCCTGTTCGTATCGTTCCCGTGGCTGGCGATACCCAGAACGACCACGATTATCATCATCTTCCATTGTGGCATAGCGCCGACGTCTTCTGGTAATCATAGATTAAGTTTTAAAAGTTTAAGAATGTTTTAAAAAAAACTACAACATATATGCCGTCTGTATATACTTGCTGGCGGTAGTTACATTTTCTTATTGGTACTCTTTGAAAATTCATAATAAGTAAAGAGCATTTTCATTTGCTGAATAAATACTAAATATTTTTTTTAGTAATGAAGACCTTTATTGAAACACTGATGATTGTGCAAAAAGATTCGCACTTTGGGGAAAAATGTGCAAAAAACATTATTAGCTGGAATCAGAAATTTTAATGAACGTGATCTTTATTCATACCAAAGCGTTACAATTTCACCAATTGCATTCGCGAACTTCTCATCTTCGGTTCCTTCAATTTTCCAATTATTTTTCAAGCGATGCAACATACCGATATGTCTTCCGTTCAGGTTTATGTCAAGATCATAGCATACACTTTCAGTACATGTGCCTGGCACTGGAATGCCTTCACCTTTATACGCCACCTCGTTATATGTAAATTTCAACGGGACAGCTGCTTTTTCAAGTTGGGCCACCATTTCTTTCATAAAGCTAAGTAGGGTTTTTCTTTGAGCAGCAGCAGAAGCACTCCAGTTTCCCTTTGCGGTTCTTTTATGTGCTATCTTATATTTTACTCCGGATAAAACTGTGGTATAATCATCCGCATTTAGTTTTATCACTTCCTGGTGAGCCATGATATACCAATGATACCCTGTACCCACGGGGGCACCTGAACCTTTCGGCGCCTTCCCCGCTCTTCGTTTCGTCACTGCATAATGGATCTCCCAAAGATCCGGTGTTATTTTCTTGTCCTTCCATTCTCCCTTATCATAATACCATTTGTGGCTGCGACCAATTTGCATCCCCACGTATTGCTTGCCATTAAATTGCTTTATGGTTTCATACGATCCAATCACCTTCTTTGGTGTTCTTTTTTTGCGGACCGATCTTCGTGTAGCGGTTTTCATTTTACTCTTCATTTATAACTAATTCCCTGACATTAATTTTTGCAAGGTTTTTACTGGCCGGGCCAGTCATTAAAAGGCCATCATATGAATACCGTGTACCATGGCAAGGACAATCCCATGATTGTTCAGCATTGTTCCATTTTACTTCACAGCCGACGTGGGTACAAATCGGGCTTAATGCATGCACGGCTCCGTTTTCATCTTTGAAAATTGCCAATTTTTCATCCCTGAATTTTACAATTTTTCCTTCGTTGGTAGCCAGTTCGGCTAACTCTTTCAAATCCTCACCCGAAAAAAATTTACTTGCAAACTGTTTTACAACGTCAGCATTATGGCTAACAAAGTTTGAAAAACCTGCTACTGGTTTTAACCTGTTTGGGTCATATAGGTCCTGGTATGGATTTTCTTCCTTGCAGATTGTTCGTTTTAATGACAGTGCCGCCACGTGGCTATATGGCATGCCATTACCGCCATAGCCGGTAGCAACATATATTTTTTCGTGACCCGGCAGTTGACCAATATATGCAAGACCATCGGGTGATTCATAATATTGCGAAGACCATTTACAGGCGATCTTATCAATATCAAAATGTTTGCGGATATGTGACTCCAATTTTAAAAAGCAATATTCCTGGTTGTCTTCATGGGCCGTTTTATGATCATACCCGCCTGCTATAAAATATTTCTGCCCATCTATCTCTTGTGTGCGATAATAATGATAAGGGTCATACATATCATAGACCAGATCTTCAGGATAAGAATCATTTTTTAAAGTGACCGCCATTGCATAACTGCGATAGGGCATGCATCGGAAATGCAAAAGATTTACTCCGGGTGGAATATGAGTAGCATAGATCAAAAACCTGGCAATACATTTTCCTTTTGACGTCTCGATAGTCACATAATCATTTTCATCTGCACCTAACACGCGGCATTGCTGCATAATCGTTCCTCCGGCCTTTTCAAATTGCTCAGCTAATGCATGTACATACCGAACGGGATTAAACTTTGCCTGTCCAGGTACTTTAATTGCTTTTAAAAAACTGATTGGAATGCTTATTTCGTCAACGAAATCGTTTCTTACCCCGGCATTATTAGTTGCTTCGCTTATTTTCTCAAGCTCATCTTTCTGCTTATCATCCTGTGCGAACAACGTGGCAGACGCTGCCTTGAAATCGCAATCAATATTATATTTCTTTACATTGTCATGGATCGCATTTACGGCTTCTTTAATTGATTCAGCCATCAGCTTCGCTTTCTCCTTACTGAAATTCTTTTCAACTGTCGAGTAGGGAACATCAAGCAGCGTATTAATATGGGCAGTGGTTCCGCCTGTGGTACCAAAACAAAGATTATGTGCTTCTAGCACCAGGCAATTCATGCCCGCATTCTGCAATAAAAATGCTGTAGTGATACCGGTGATGCCACCCCCTACAATTACAACATCGTATGGTGTTGATGAAGTCATGCTGTCTGCGGACCCAAATTCAGTCACGGTATCT
Organism: Chitinophagaceae bacterium; assembly: GCA_025923075.1. GTDB lineage: Bacteria > Bacteroidota > Bacteroidia > Chitinophagales > Chitinophagaceae > VBAS01. The sequence goes on along the minus strand of JAICGN010000105.1, from coordinate 6,139 downwards.
TGCCATAAACTGACACAATTACCATCTCTTTTTATCATAGCGATCGTTTCAATCAGGGCGGCAATTATCTTGCCACCACCGGTACGAGCGATTGCTTATCTGCATTAGCAAAGATTCTATTTCAGTAATTTCTGTAAAGTTTTGGTCGCGTTGGACGAGTTCATATATCTGATACTGGTAAGCTTTTTATTTTCCGCTTTCAAATAATTTATAAAGAAATCCTGTAACTGCTGATTATGTTGTTTCGAAAAATCCCTTATTTCAGTTATATGTTCGAACAGAACGGAATCGGTGGGCACCACAAAATAGCGATCATTGCGAACTGAAATTCCCTGCTTACTTTGCTTCGCCTGTAATGAGCCGATAATTCTGCATGTCAATCGGACTCCCGGATATGTAATACATTCCGTTATTACCATCGCATCAGCAGGATCTCCATCTTCTGCAATTGTATTTTCAATCATTCCAAAATCATAAGGGAAACTCATCCCCAACGGTAAAATTTTTTTCAGCTTGTAACATTGATTCATCGGGTCGAATACATACTTCCCCTGTGTATTTCTTGGAGTTTCAATTATAACGGTTATTATGGACATATTACAGTGTGTTGTGTGAAAAATCATGCCCATTTATAATTAGCGAACTCTTGTAAATTCTATTGAAAGTAGATTGATCGTAAGCTAAAAATGATCTGTAGAGACATTTCCCCAGAGTTCTACGTCATTTTCACTCAAACAGCCGGACTTATAAACAAAAAACAAGTCGGGCATTTTTTAATACTGGCATGGCATATCATTTGTAATTAGTTAAAAACCTTTATTGATAATTTAAACCGACTAAGATGAAAAAAAATTGGATCGTTATAATAACAAGTGCTGCCTTATTTGCGGCTTGCGGTGACAATTCTACGGAGAGCACTTATAGTGATAAGGACACAACAACTACGACAGTGGTTCCCAGCGAACCGACCGTGACAACTCCGGCGTATAATCCACCGGATAATGTTAGAACAGCTTTTCAAACGAAATATCCCAACGCATCGAATGTAACATGGAGTCCATATAAACCTTATGATAGAATAAATTGGGAATGGACAGGATGGCCTTCCATGGATACTTCCTATTATGCAGTAAACTATACTGTAGATAACAGAACACATTGGGGATGGTGGGATAGGAATATGAATTGGATCGGATCATCGTCAACTATTGAAGATTCTACGATGCTGCCTGATGCCGTAAAAAATACGCTTAAGAAAAACTATGCAGGGTATAGGATAACATCGATTGATGAAGAAGTGGATAAAAACAGAACAGCATACGAAATAAAGCTTGAAAAAGGAACCGCCAGGTCAAGAATACTGGTAGATAAAAATGGTAAGATATTGAAGAAGAAAGATGATAATGCATAAAGGGACGCATTATTAATTGGTGAAGAGATTATCCCTGTGAAAAAAACTTTCTTATATACGCTCAGATAACCAATAAGTCCGATCAACCGGTTGCATTCTGCGACCGGTTCTTTTTTATTTTCCGATGCAGAATATGATATAGGCTAAATTTGAATGGTTTGCACCCCAATAGCAACAAATTAATATCCTTAAAGAAGCAGAATCTGTAAAACTCAAATTTTTTGCAATTGGCTGTTTCGTTCTTCCTGAGTCATTTTAAGTAAGACTTCCACCTGTTTCTTGATTGCTCTACAGCAATCATGTTGTCCTGCCTGATTTCAACCGCAACAAGCATTCCGCTAATAATTCGTAACGAGCCATTTCCACTTCCGAACCAAAGGCTTCCGGGCCGGTGGCCTCAGTGTTAGTTTAGGTTTAGTTTGAAGTTTTCAGAACCGCAGAAGACAGACAATGTTAATAACCCTTTTCATTTAAAATCTTTGTTAAATGAAATTGCACAAATGAATCCATTGAGTCGGCCCGCCTTGTATTATCGGTGTAACTCAAAGGTTTAATTATATATCCGGATATTCCTAACTCTTCTGTAGTCGCTCTGTCGGCAGTTTCGGAAGAAGTGGTGACTATGAAAACTTTCAAATCATGAAACTTTTTTTCACGTCGCAGGGCTCTCAAAAATTCAATACCATTCATTTTTGGCATATTAAGATCGAGTAAAACGACATCAGGCAAAACTGGGTTTTCCTTGTCTTTTAACATGCTTAGTGCTTCCTTGCCATTCTGGGCGATAAAAAGATCGTAGTGGATATTCAACCTTTTCAGCGTACGTTCGAAACTGATAACATCTAATTCATCATCCTCAACTAAAAGTATTGTATTCTTTTTCATTTAATTCTTGTTAAGTGGCCATGTAAAAATAAATTCTGCACCTTGTCCCAATACAGATACGACACGGATGGAACAATTTTGCTCATCTAATATTCTTTTTATAATAGCAAGTCCTATTCCTGTGCTTTCCGTTTCATCCTTTTCTCTCAACGTTTGAAACATCTCAAAAATTCGGGAATGATACTCAGGATCAATTCCAATACCATTATCCTTGATCGAAAATTCATAATGATCCGCATATTCTTTACAACTAATTATTATTCTACCATCTTTATTGGGTGTGTAGTTAACTGCATTACTTATCAAATTTTCAAATACCTGTTCCAATTTTGATCTCTCAGTAAAAAAAATCGGAAGGTCATAAACCTCTACCGCGAAACTTCTTGGTACAATGCTGTCAATTATCTGGTAAACGATTTCATTTACATTTGTGATCTGAGGGGCAGTTTTGCGCCTTACTCTGGCATAATCAAGAAGACCATTGATGAGATCCTCCATTCTTTTTGCCCGGTGACGTATAATATCAAGATGCTTTTTCATTTGGGGCGATAGTTCAGATCCCAGGTCCTCTTCCGTCCAGTTTATAACATTGTGAATACCGCGTATGGGAGCTTTCAAATCATGCGAAACAACATAGGCGAACTTGTCAAGTTCCGCATTCCTGTTTTCCAGCTCATTAATATTTCTCTGCAACTTTTCTGACATTTTATTGAGTGACATTGATAAACTCGTTAGTTCATCTCTGCTATGATCCCTTATGGTAGTAAAATGGCCATCAGAAATATTTTCAGCAAATTTGACCATCTTTTGAATACGTTTTGAAGTTCGAAAAACAATATATAAAGCCGTGCTGATCCCCACAATGATCGTCAGCATGAACAAGATCAGCGAGAAATAGTGTGTCTTCTTTATGGAAGCGATGAGGTTATTGCTATGAATTTTCCTTATACCATATTCCACTCTATCAAATTCTGCAAACTTTCTAGAAATATCATCATTTATATTTTTCCCTATTTGTTTTTTTAGCCGGTTCTCAAAAAAAAATCGATAAGAATCTGGTGACTTTTTTGCGAGGGAAAATTCTTTTGCACTGATTAATATGTCAGCATAAACTAGCCACATGTTATGAAGTGATTTTATCGAGTCCAGAATCGATATTTGAGTCGGATTATCTTTGATGAATTCCTCCTGTTCAGCGAGTAATTCGGGTACAGTGGTCCGCCCGTTTTTATAGCCATCCAGAAAATTAACATCCTGCGTTAAAAGAAATCCTCTGAATGAACTTTGCATTTCAATCATGGTCTTATGGAGCCTGGTGGAGTTCCGTACGATTTCCTGGGATTTATTTAAGAACTCAATGTTTCTTTCGACCTTTAGTGACAATAAATAGTTTGAACCCGTATCGAAAATCGACAGCAGCAGCGTGAGCAAAAATGCAAACAGAATTTGCGTTGATAATTTCATTTTCATCATTGATTTGTAAAGCCACTTATAAATTCCACCCTGAAAATCGGCTTCCTCCGTTTAGAGTTTGCTCCTAAATCAATGAATTATCAAAATTGAGATAAATTGAATAGTGCGGAATTTCATAATCATTAGTGCTTACCCAAGGTTATCACAGGTATGTTGGATGCATACGTTAGCAACTTATTTGTAAATCTGTTCCACCATCCTGGGAGATTAAATTCTTTTAGCGGGTTTATCATTATAAGGTCCCCGTTAATTTGCCTGGCAAACCGCAACGTGGTTTTGGCTAGGTTTTTTCCTTCCAGGATGATTCCCTGAACAGGAATCGTTGAAAGGCTTTGCACTATTTGCAAAGCGTCATTAATTATTTTTTCGGCGGAATTGTCGTTTTTTCGCAAGGTTATCATGTAAATAGTCGAATTAAATGTTCTTGCTAACATGGTTGCCATTTTGATTCGTCTCACTGAAACGTCATTATGCAATGGAAGAATGATTTTTTTGAAATGACAGATTAGCCCGCTTGCCCTAATGCCCAATACAGGTATTTGCGTTTTCCTTGCAAGATTTCCGATTGACATTGTGGAAACGACACGATGCAAAAGATTAAACCTGGGCAGGCCAATGATTACCAAATCCATAGTATATCTCTTAATGTAGTCTGCAAGGTTAGTAATGGAATCACCTTCAAGAACGCTGATCTCGATTTTTCCTCCACCGCATAGCTGGCTGGAATATTTCGATTGCAGTTGTTTTAATCTTTCATAATGATACATCCTGTCTGTATGAGATTCATACGGGGTAAAAATGCTCGACTCGATCGGCAGTACCGGGGAAATACCAGCATGTACTACGCTTACAAAGTGAATATTGCAATCAAAACTGTTTGCAATTTCTATTGCCTTTGTAATAGCCCATTTGTTCCTTGCAGTAAAATTGATTGGAACCAGTATATTGTAAAATTTGTTTGCCATATTATAGATTTAATATGTTAAGACGAATCATAGCATAGTTAATATTGGCTCAAAGCTTTTTTCATGAATTGACGTCGCGGCAACTTTTTGAAGCAATTCATCATTACTACAAAAGGCAACACCTTTTCCCGCATGCCCTACCATACATCGATCATCTTTACTATCCCCGACGACAATGCAATTCCTTAAGAGTACATTGTATTTTTCGCAAGCATGCTGAAGGGCATTAGTTTTGCAAAACGGATGGCCGCAAATGCCCTGCTGTGATCCAAAAAAATAAGAAGGAAGATTCACTTCTCCGGTTGCCTTCCCTTCCACAAATTCCAAATGATAGGCATATGAAAAATCAGCCCCGATTTTTTGTCTGATATAATTAGTTATCAGAGAATAGCTGTTGCTTATGATGCCGATGACATATTTTTTTTGTTTCAATTCAGCAACAACATGTTGGATATCTTCAATCATGTCAATCCCTTCGGCCACGGTCAGCAGATCGTCCATTGATCTTCCTTTTAGAAGTAATCCAATTCGTTTGGTTAGTATGATCGGATCATTTTCCTTCGCTCTCAGATCCTCCAGCATTGGAAAGAATCCAAATTTATTTGCACACTCATTAATAAACCGACCTTTTAGAATCGTATCATCCATATCAAAGATTGCCATTTGGTGAAATGATGCCAATTCGTCTTTGAGCACTTTACTCATTTCATCGTTGATTGTCTCCAACGACTGAACATCCTCCTCAGTCAATTCAGCCGCCTCGTGGCCATGAGCTTTTCGAATAATAGCCTGGGATACCTCCTTGCTCATCTTTCCCAGTGCCTGCCATGGTTTGCTTTTGTTCTCTATATAACCAATGTTCACCTCTCTTAACCTGGCTTTCATCAAATACATATCTATCAGAATTCCAATATCAACTCCATAATCATTGAAAAAATCGATCTTATCAAACAGGCCTTTTTTACCAGCTATCATGCCGCTGAGAGGCTGGGAAAAATGGCCTAGCCCAGGGAATAAAATATTTAATAAAGGCTTCGCCACAAGTTCGGTAACACGACCGGCATTTCTTGCAAATGCTCCCTTTACAAATTCTGCTTCGTTGTTTAAGATTGGATTAACAAGGTTTCTAACCGTCTTTTCAGGATAAGGATCTATGTCACCATCAAGAAAAACAACGATTTCATTGTGTGCCTGAAGGAGGCCATCTTTCATTGAAATACCTTTTCCTCTCGTATTGCTAATAATAACTTTTGCTCCCGCCTTGCTGGCAGCTTCAATTGTCCCATCCTCTGACTTGTCATCAACAACAATCACTTCTGTTACCAACGGCTCTTCACGACTTGATTTTACAACGTGTCCAATTGTCTTTTCCTCGTTCATTGCCGGTATGATGACGGATATCATT
>JAICGN010000104.1 GCA_025923075.1 Chitinophagaceae bacterium | reverse complement strand
CTTAAACACCGAAGGTGTCTGGCCGGTAACTTTCTTAAATTGCTGGCAAAGATGCGATACACTGCTGTAATTCAACTGGTAGGAAATTTCTTTTATGCTTAGTCTTTCATATGCAAGCAATTCTTTGACTCTATCCACGCGGGCTGAAATATAAAACCGTTCGATAGTACTTTTTTCTACATGGGAGAAAATATTGGACAGGTAGGTATAATCATGATGCAGCTCTTTACTCAAGTACTCAGTAAATTTTGATGGTATTTCGTCATCAGCTGAGTGAAGCACATCCATGATAAGGAGTTTTATGCGTTCTACCAGGATAGTTTTTCTATTATCCATCAATTCAAGTTCGTAATGTTGTAAAGCCTGATTTAATTTTTTTAGTTGTTCCTGGTTAAGCTCGTTTGCAAGTCTCACTTTTCCTAATTCGATATCAACATAATCAATCTCAAGCGTCTCTAAAACAACCTGCACGGCCATTTTACATCGCACACAAACCATATTTTTTATGTAAATATTCATTGCTCGTCCTGTAGACAAGTTTAAAATCTGTGCCATTTAATTCAATCCGGACAACTTCTTCAGATATGGGTAGTAACTGCTGAAAATCTGCACCAGTTCAGGCTTTATAGAATCAGGAAGACAATAATCAGATTCTGGTTTTGTGCAAATAGTGTAAATTTCTACCCATCTTGCAGGCAACCTGGATGGGAATTATGTTGCAATTAATTAGAATTATATAACGGATCTCATCTCCACGGCTATATCTTCATATTGGTTTTTCAAAGGATATTTGGATAAAATAATCGGGTGGAATTTCTATTCCGGCCCTTTTTATTTGTACCAGATTGTATTAATGAAAGTTTTCCTATTGATGTTCAGTCAATAGCTCTCAAATCCTACCCGTGAAGTTATTTTTTAAAGAACCGTATATGTCTTAACTTCAAGGATGTCTCTTTTTGTAAAAACAAGACACATTCTGCTTGCCGATGATGACAAAGATGATCAACTTCTATTCAAAGAAGCATTGGAAGAACTTTCCTTAGCCACTCACCTCGCAATAGTACAAAACGGAGAGCAGCTCATGCAACTACTTAACGATGAAAAAGAACAACTGCCTGATATTCTTTTTCTCGATCTCAATATGCCACGTAAAAATGGCTTTATATGCTTATCAGAAATAAAGCGCACCGAAAGGCTAAAACGTCTTCCTGTAATTATTTTTACTACTTCCTATGAACCTGAAATAGTCAACCTGCTTTATAAAAAAGGGGCACAATATTATATTCGTAAACCAAACGATTTTGAGCAACTTAAAACAGTAATTTACCAGGGCCTTGTTCTAACAGGACAAAAAGATATGTCGCAGCCGCCACGAGAGAATTTTGTGTTGTCATCACCACTTATTAAAGATGAAATCAAATAAGGAAAAACCGAAGGTAGTTTCCGATAATCTTTTCCCTGTCGTAGGTATCGGAGCGTCGGCCGGCGGGCTGGATGCATTTAAAAAATTACTCAAAGCCATTCCGGAAGATTCAGGGATGGCTTATGTGCTCGTACAGCATTTGGACCCCGACCATGAAAGCCTGTTGCCCGGTCTGCTGCAAAAAGTCACAAATATTCCTGTGTCAGAAATTTCCGATGATATAAAAGTGGTACCTGATCATATTTATATCATACCCAGCAATAAAATGCTGGTAGCAAACGATGGTGTTTTACAACTCAGCCCACGGCCTGCAAAAAGCAAAAAGGAACGAAACCTGCCAATTGACTTGTTTTTTACTTCGCTGGCAGAAGTCCATCAAACACATGCTATTGGAGTTGTTTTATCCGGCACCGCTTCGGATGGAACACAGGGATTGAAAGCCATAAAAGACCATGGAGGTATCACCTTTGCGCAGGATGAAGAATCAGCGGCGTATGATAGCATGCCTCACAGTGCAAGGATGGCGGGCGTTGTTGACTTTGTTCTCCCTCCTGAGGAAATACCAAAAAAGCTTTTTGAAATAAAACATCAGGTCAACCGCAGCGACGAGGAACTGGAAAACTTACCTCGGCCCGATGAAGATGTGTTCAGGCAAATTCTTTCTTTGTTGCGCATTCGCAAGGCAACTGACTTTACCTTCTACAAACAAACCACTATTCGCAGAAGGATCCTGCGCAGAATGACCTTGAACAAATGCGAAAAGCCCTCGGCCTATCTTAAGTATTTGCGGGAAAATAAAGGGGAACTGGATGTTTTATACCAGGACCTCTTAATACCGGTAACCTCTTTTTTTCGTGACCAGAAGGTATTTGATAATTTATGCCAGTCAGTTTTCCCACATATCATAAAAAATGAGACTGACAAAGATCCTATACGAATTTGGGTGGTAGGCTGCAGCACTGGGGAAGAAGCCTATTCCATGGCGATTTGCTTAAAAGAATTTTTAGGGGAAAAAGCTTCTCCCGGAGCTTATCAAAAGGTGCAAATTTTTGCTACCGACATTAGTGAACCGGCTATTGAAAAAGCCCGGACGGGAATGTATAGAAAAGATGAAATAGACGGCTTATCTGCTCAACGGTTGGATGAATTCTTTACAAAGGTCAATGGCAGTTATCATATCAATAAACAGATAAGGGATATGTGTGTGTTCTCGGTTCATAATTTCCTAAAGGACCCACCTTTTGGCAAAATGGACTTTATCAGTTGCCGAAATGTGCTTATTTATATGGAACCTTATCTGCAAAAAAAAGCATTAACAACATTTCATTATGCACTAAATCCCGGAGGGTTTTTATTATTAGGAAAGTCAGAAACCAGCACCAGTGTTCCCAATCTTTTTGCTTCTGCCAGCAAGACGGATAAGTTATTTACCCGTAAGAATGTGCCGGGCAGATTTATGCAGGTAACAAGTCAGCGCAACGAACAGGGTTCACAGGGTATTATTCCTGATCCCAAGAATAAGAAAATGCATACTGGCTTTCAAAAAGCCGCCGACGATATTATGCTCAGCAAATACTCACCGGCCGGTGTGGTAATAAATGATGAAATGGATATTGTGCATTTTCAGGGTAACACCAGCAGCTATTTAGAGCACTCATCCGGCAAACCCAGCCATAACTTATTAAAGATGGCAAAGCAAGGCTTGGGTTTTGAATTGCGCAACATTTTGCATAAAGCAAAAAAAGATAAAGGACCTGTAATAAAAGAAAATATTCCGCTGGAGTTAAATGGCGACATTCGAAATATTTCCATTGAAGCGATTCCACTGCCTGACACAATAGAACCCTATTATTTAATTCTTTTTCACGATAATCAGCCATTAGCTATTAGCCATAAGCTATTAGCTAAAAAAACAGGATCGGCTAGAAGCCAAAAGCTAACAGCTAACAGCCAACAGCTTCTTCGCATACAGCAACTGGAACAGGAGCTTGCCCAGGCCCGTGAAGATATGCGAAGCATTACGGAAGACCAGGAAGCAGCTAACGAAGAATTGCAAAGCGCTAATGAAGAACTGTTGAGCAGCAGCGAAGAACTGCAGAGTTTAAACGAAGAATTGGAAACCAGTAAGGAGGAACTGCAAAGCACCAACGAAGAGCTTACAGTTGTTAACCAGGAAATGATCAGTTTGAATGAGCAGGTAACAGCTGCCCGGGATTATTCCGAAAATATTATTGCCAACATTCGTGAGTCGCTATTAGTGCTGGATGAAGACCTGCGGATAATATCTGCTAATAGATCTTTTTATAAAACATTTCGCGTAAATGAACAGGAAACAGAAGGTCTTTTAATTTATGATCTTGGCAACAGACAATGGAATATTCCTGCTTTAAGAACACTGCTTGAAAAAATCCTTCCTGAAAAATCTGTTTTTAATGATTTTGAAGTAACACATTCCTTCTCGCATATTGGCGAGCGGACAATGCTGTTGAATGCCCGTGCTATAAAAAACGAAAAAAGCCAGGAGAAATTAATTCTTCTTTCTATTGAAGATATCACTGAGCGGAAAAAGGCACAGGAAATTTTAAATAAAAACACGGATCATTTACAGCAACTTGTCAGGGAATTACCAGCGGGTGTTTATTCCTGCGATGCACAGGGTCGTATAAATTTTTATAACAAGGCTGCGGCAAAATTATGGGGTCGTGAACCGGAAGTTGGAAAGGAACAATGGTGCGGTTCCTGGAAAATATTTAAACCGGATGGAGCACCAGTTCCATTAGATCGTTGCCCTATGGCGATCGCAATTAAGGAAGGTCGTGCTATAATGGGTGAAGAACTTATTGTCGAGCGGTTTGACGGTACCCGTTCTAATGTGCTGGTATATCCACAACCCGAGTTCACTTTATCGGGCGAACTTGCAGGAGCCATTAATATGGTCTTTGATATCACAGATCAGGTAAAGGCGATCAAACTAATTGAAGAAAGCGAAAAGCGGTATCAAAATTTAATTTATTCTTCCACCTCCATGATTTGCATTTTAAAAGGCGAAGAATTAATAATTGAAATTGCCAACGATGCCATTTTAGAAACATGGGGCAAAGGAAAAGATGTAATTGGGAAATCTCTTTTGGAAGTGCTTCCCGAAATAATTGAACAGGGGTTTGGCGATATTTTGTACAATGTATATACCACCGGCAAACCCTACCATGCGTACGAAATGCCGGTGCGCCTGCTGCGGCACGGTAAAATGGAGCTTTCTTATTACACTTTTGTTTACGAGCCGCTTCGCAATATCAGGGGTGAAACTGAAGGCTTAACAATTATTGCCAATGAAGTGACCCCGCAGGCAGAATTAAATAAAAAAATAAAAGAAAGCGAAGAAACCTTCCGGCAGTTGGCCGAACTGATGCCCGAAAAAGTAAGCACTGCTGATGCGGACGGCAATATCACCTATTATAATAAAAGCTGGCTGAATTATACAGGTTATAGTTTTGAACAACTGAAAGACTGGGGCTGGAACAAAATTATTCATCCCGATGATGTGGAAGAATTAACAAAGAGATGGATCCACTCCATTGCCACCGGCGATAATTTTGAAATGGAGATCCGGCTCTTACGAAAAAATGGCGAATACAACTGGCACCTGAGCCGTTCGTCAGCATTGAAAGATGACAATGGAAAAATTATAAAATGGATTGCCGCCACCACAGAAATAAACCTGCAAAAAGAGCAAAGATTAGAATTGACAAAAGCCGTGGAGCAAAGAACCAGGGAATTATCAGCAGCGAATGAAGAGCTTCAGCAAAAAAACCAGGAACTTGTAAATGCGAACAAAGAGTTAGAGTCATTCAACTATATTTCAAGTCACGATTTACAGGAACCCTTACGAAAAATACGAACATTTGCGAACCGCATACTTGGAAGGGGGGAACACATTATATTGTCTGATAAGGGGAAGCATGATTTCTCACGGATCCAGGATGCGGCCAGCCGGATGCAAACACTGATTGAGGATCTGCTTTCCTACTCACGTACTAATATCACCGACAGGCAATTTGAAAAAACCGAACTGAACGCAATTGTAGAAGAGACAAAAAAAGAACTTGCAGTAACTATAGAGGAAAAAAAAGCTGTAATAGAAACCAGCAACCTTGAAAACATCTATATAAATCGTTCGCAGTTCGTGCAACTAATGAACAATCTTATTGGGAATTCACTTAAATTTTCAAAACCGGATGTGCCACCGCATATCACGATCAGAAGTATGATTGCTCCAGGCAGCCTGTTTCAAAATAAAAACCCTGAATTAACGGACAGACTATCACCACAAAAAGAGTATTGTCATATCAGTATCAGTGATAACGGTATTGGCTTTGATCCCAGATACAGAGAGCAGATATTTGAAGTTTTTCAACGACTTTATGGTAAAGATGAATATCCGGGTACAGGGATTGGACTTGCCATCGTAAAAAAAATTGTAGAGAACCACTCAGGCTTTATCACTGCCACAAGCAAGTTAGGTAGAGGGGCCACATTTGATATTTATATTCCTGCGCCTTAACGAATCCCGCCGAAAATTAACATCAGCGTCAGACCGGTCTTCTGTTTTTATTCGGGGAAGAGAGCCGTCGGTGGCCACTTAATTTTTCATGATCCGTAATTGTTATTGCTTTCTTGGCTCCATTCTCCAGCTTGCTGCCCTCGTTGAAAGCACCGCTGCCAGCGTTACGTGAGCCCGGTTTTGTGTTTTTTGTTTTTCCGGTTTTCATATCTTACTTTTTCAGGTTAAGAACTTTATAAACAGAACTGATGTTTATTGATTTGAGATAGGGTTCCAACAAGTCCGTCTCTTCAAAACAATTTCTTGAACTCATTGGCCCTGCTGTACCATAGCTGAATACTTCAACATAAAATCCATAAATCTGGAAAAGAACATAAACCTCATTACCCCTGCGTAAAGTTGATATGATCACAGCCTTGTGTTTCAAAATATGCAACTGATGCTCATCACTTAAATTTTTATACTGCTGAAGCGTCATGGTCGTTAACAATTTAAATACTCATCGGTTTTCGACGTAAGACCAACACTCTGTGGTGGGAGAAAACGGTGTGCAGGTAATGGCAATTACACAATTTGTTTTTAAAAAAAATTTAATGAACGATAAAGGTCATTGCTTTTAACTATGGCTCATTATATAATAGAGATAATTGGTTATATAATTCCCATGTAAACAAAATGGTGTGACATGGTCCTTATTAGATCTATATTGTTGTTTTGTCGCTCTAATTGGGGGAAGCATTGCTCAGGTTGATCGCAACCTCCGGCAGGCACGAGTTTTTAGTTTGTTACTTAGTCTTACCAATCAGGCCCAGGTGGGTGTATTTAAACCCCTTTTGTAATTTTAAACCATATCCAAACATTCTATCCATAGATGAATGCCCGAATAAAATTATGCCGGCTATTTGGATGGTCATGTCAGGCAAAAACAATCCCAGGAACAATACTACAACAGCAACTCCTTTGTGATGACATAGATTATACATTAAAGCGCCCAATTTATTTCCGCCTGCGTAACCAATCATACTAATGTCTGGTCCTACTAATAGCAATAGATAATACCACCAATCCGCATTAAAGAAATACAAAGCCCATACGCTCAGGCCGAACATGGCCAGTTCTTCAACCTTAAGAATATTTTTCATATCAAAGTTTGATTGAATTCTTTTTTATTAGCAACACTTCCCTACGCCGTAATTAGGAGCAAAAAAGGTTTATTACAACTCGAATAAAAGTACCTTAGTAAAATAAAATAAAGATAATGGGCAAGATCGCAATTGTTACCGGTGCTTCCGGAAATATGGGACAAGCGGTGATAAAAAAATTCATTGATGAAGGATATAAAGTAATTGGTACCATTATTCCCAATGATCCCGTGCCAATAGACCCGATAGCTATCGGGTTTCCTGAAGATAAATTAGAGAAAATTGTTGTTGACCTGATGAATGAAGATGATTCGGAAAAGTTTGTTGCGAATGTCGTTTCTAAATATGGATCGGTTGATGCTGCGGTACTAACTGTTGGCGGTTTTGCAATGGGCTCAATTGCCGAAACAAAAACAAGTGATATTGCCAAACAATACAGACTGAATTTTGAAACAGCCTATAATGCGGCAAGACCCATATTTGTTCAAATGCTAAAACAAAACAGCGGACGAATATTTATTATCGGTTCCCGTCCCGGTCTTGAAGCAAAAAGTGGAAAAGGAATGGTGGCTTATGGTTTAGCCAAGTCACTCATCTTTCGCCTCGCTCAATTGATGAATGACGAGGCAAAAGGAAAAAATGTGGTTACTTGTGTTGTTGTGCCAAGTACAATTGATACTCCTCAAAATAGACAAGCAATGCCCGATGCCGATCCTTCAAAATGGGTAAAACCTGAAGCGATTGCGGATGCTATTTACTTCTATTGCACAGATGCAGCAGCGGTCTTGCGGGAGCCACTAATCAAAGTGTACAATAATTCTTAAAACAAATGATACTACAGGAGATCCGCTTGCAAACAAATCGTCTTTTTCCGCTTTATCATTTTTACAAAAATGTATTGGAGTTGCCCGTAACTGATGATAGTGATACTCAGTTTACCATCCTTACCGGTCTGAGTAAATTAATTTTCGAAAAAACAGAAGATCCGTTGAGTTTTCCTAACTATCATTTTGCATTTAATATACCTTCAAATCAAATTCAGGAAGCGCACGACTGGTTGAAAGAAAGAACGGAGCGGCTATGGATCGAAGAATACAAGAGTTATATCGCCGATTTCACCAACTGGAATGCCAAATCAGTTTATTTTCTTGACCCGGCCGGAAATATAGCTGAATTAATTGCCAGGGCTGATCTGAACGACATTATAGACGAGCCATTTTCGTCAAAGCATATTCGAAATGTGAGTGAGGTAGGCATCGTGTTCCCGGACTCAAATTTTCAAAGATCAATTGAACAGATCAGGAAAGACTACAACCTGGAATACTTTAGCAAACAACCTCCACTCGAAAAATTTTGTGCCATTGGTAATGATGAAGGATTATTTATAATAGTACCTGAAAACAGAAGTTGGTATCCATGCAAAGACAGGCCTGCAGGCATATTTCCTATGAAGATATCTTTCTTGGTTGAAAACGGTGTGAAGAGAATAACTTTAGGATAGTCCGGCAAACTTTACATCAAAGAAAAATGCTCGACGAGATATGAGTATCGCCACCCGATAGCTATCGGGTCTGCCTGATTTGGATCGATTGGTGCCAATACAATGATGAAGATGGCTGTGTTTGCGGTATACTTTCAGCACGGCTTGTTTTTTATTGCTGCTGAAGATAAACAAAATTGACATTCTGCCGCCTTGACCCGGCTACGGCAAATATTACAACTGCTGAACGAGATATGATTTTCGCCAATATGCCTAACTTGGATGGCTTGGCGCAATAAATTAGTTTTAGGTTGCCATACAAGCGTTATACGCAATGCCATGCTGACACTGCAACCCCACCAACAAGTTGGGCCTAAAGCAAAAAAACTATAAGTCAAGTAACAAATGATAACTGAATTTAGATGTCAAATATCACAACCCGCTATTGATGACTTAAAATTTAGAATAAGACAAACCCGGTGGACCGATGAAATCAAGGGTTCTGGTTGGCAATTTGGAGCGGATCTTTCTTACATGAAAGAGCTTGCTGATTATTGGGTGGACAAGTTTGACTGGAGAAAAGTCGAAGATACCATTAATGAATACCCTAACTATATTGCAGAAATTGATGGGATCAAGATTCATTTTTTACATGTAAAAGGCAAAGGAAAAATATCTGTGCCGCTGATCATCACACATGGCTGGCCGGGTTCTTTCATGGAAATGCATAAACTAATTGCGCCGCTTACAACAGGCCCCGAATTCTCATTTGATTTGATCATTCCCTCCATTCCGGGTTTTGGCTTCTCACAAAAAATTGATACCCCGGGTTGCAATCTTTGGTTTATCGGTGATTTATGGAATAAGTTGATCAAAGAACTGGGCTACCAAAAGGTTATGGCACAAGGTGGCGATTTCGGAGCGGGCATCAGCACAGCCCTTGCTTTAAAGCATCCAGAAATTATGCTTGGTTTACATCTCAATTATATTCCAGGTTCCTATTTTCCTTTTTTATCCCCGGGTGAAAAGCTTACAGAAGAAGAAATACAGTCTCTGAAAAAAACAGAGGATTGGTACACAAATGAAGGGGCGTATGCACATCAGCACCGGACAAAACCCCTAACGCTTGGGTACGCGCTGAATGACTCTCCCGTTGGACTCTGTGCCTGGATCGTTGAGAAATTTTATGGCTGGAGCGATTGCAACGGGAACATCGAAAACGTTTTTACAAAAGATGAGTTACTCTCAAATGTTAGCTTGTATTGGTTTACTGAGACGATCCATTCTTCTATCAGGCTTTATAATGAAAATAGTCGGGCCCCTTTGCGTTTTTCAAAAACTGATTTTATAAAAATTCCTGTGGGTATTGCAAGATTTCACAAAGAAGATCCATTTCCGACACGTAAGTTCATCGAAAGAGGTTATAATATCCAACATTGGACAGAGATCCCAATTGGCGGGCATTTTGCTGCTATGGAACAACCCCAGTTATTGGCAAACGACATAATACAATTCGCAAAAAAAATTGAACGATATAATTAACTTAAGTTCCTGTGGGTCTGGGGTCTTGCCCGACAAACATTTCAGCCAATGAAAATAATCAACACGATATAAGTTTCGCCACCCGATAGCTATCGGGTCTGCCTGGTTTTTGGATGGATTTGTGCAATAAACTAGATTTAAGTTGTGACAATAGTTGAGTTAAACAAAATTGCTCTTTATAGATTTAGGTTTACAGACGTCAAAGGAAGAGAAACAATGGATTTTATATCACGCTTTCCCAACTACGGTTCAGCAGCGACAGCCTCGCCGCTTTGGGTTGGCCGCGTGTTGAGTGCAACGACAACTACTTTACTTAGGCGAGAGATATGGATATTAGATCTTACATTCAACGCCACTCGGTTCCATCGTACTTCGTTCTTGCCTTCCTGTTAGCCTGGGGAGGCTCTTTCGCAGCGATCGGGCCTAAGTTCATACGCGGGGAGGCTTTGCAGTTCACTGATGCACTGCTCGCATTTCTGCCAATGCTGATTGGTCCAAGTTTTGGTGGCATCGTCATGACTTATCTCGTGGACGGGAAGAGCGGTCTCAGAAACCTTTTCTCTCGAATGCGTCTATGGCGAGTTGATGCATGTTGGTACTCCGCGATTCTCATTTTCCCTGTACTGATATTGGCCGTCCAACTGGCTCTTGTCTTTCTTCTTTCCACGGACTTCGCCCCGTACTTCTTTCCGGAAGGAATCTTGATTGGCCTCCTGGCCGGTTTCATCGAGGAGATTGGGTGGACGGGATTTGCGCTGCCCAAAATGAAATTAAAACACAACGCCCTGACCGTTGGTATTCTTCTCGGCCTCCTCCATTCATTGTGGCACTTGCCAGCTGACTACTTTACTGCCTCAGTTGCTCGCGGGGTTTATTGGATGCCGCATTTTGCTATGTTCCTTATTAGCATGACGGCGATGAGAGTCCTTGTTGTCTGGGTTTACAGCAATACTCAAAGCTTATTGCTGGCCCAACTCATGCACGCAAGTTCCACTGGGTTCCTGTCCATTCTCGTCCCACTATCTTTATCTCCAAAGAACGATACGATCTTCTATGGCGTGTAT
The DNA here is from genome assembly GCA_025923075.1 of Chitinophagaceae bacterium. GTDB lineage: Bacteria > Bacteroidota > Bacteroidia > Chitinophagales > Chitinophagaceae > VBAS01. The sequence continues at coordinate 4,362 of JAICGN010000104.1, read as the reverse complement.
GCAGTGGTTTTGTGGGTAGCCGTCGTTCTAGTTGTTGTACGGTATGGAAGGAATATGGCAACTGTAAACAAATGACATAGATACCATCACATGAGAGATTCAGCGAAACTGGTAAAGTTACAATCCGGCAAACATCACAACAATAAAAAAATGCCGAACGAGATATAGGTTTCGCCACCCGATAGCTATCGGGTCTCCCCGATTTGGATGGATTGGATCAATAAACTAGTTTTAAGTTGAGGAAAAACATGAGTAAACGATAATTGCAAAGAACCCCGGTATTAAACAGACATAGAATAATTATTGACGAAAGTTCTACTATGTTATGATTAAGAATTATTACTATTTAGTTACAGGAATTCTTGCTATAGTCTTTTCCATTACGCATGCATTGAATGGACAAAATTCAGTTCTTCCATCTCTCAATGTCGGCTCAATAACCGTTGAAACAAAAACAATATTCTTCTATGTTTGGCATATTATAACAGCAGAGAATATGCTTTTTGGCATAGCTTTTCTTTTTATGTCGTTTCATAATGATTTGTCAAAAGTTAGATATGCTGCATTGATTATTGCCATTTTAATGATTATTCGCTGGATAGTTATTTTTGGAGGAACATTATTGTATAATGCCTCAGGACTTAAAAATATATTAATAGACTCAATCGCAATCGCTATTTATGTTTCACTTATTATATTTGGCACAAAAGTAAAAGACAAGCAAGTTGAGCATAAATTTTAGTGAAGTTCTTAAAAATATTGTTCGTTTACAAAAATGCAATGATCTGAGTCCCCTGGTCTTGCCCACATATACTTATAATGTTGAATGGGTCAATCGTAATGCTCACTGATTTTTTTTACAATAAGAAATTATCCATTCCATTACAGGATCACGGCCTTCATTAAATTCTTTCCATGACTGGTCTATTCGAATGTCCGGTTCAAATGCCGGGGTATCTTCCTCTAAAAATTTATAATACCGGGTAGAATAGGAAACAACCAATTTGGAATTCGGAAGTTTCATCTCATCATTTTCAGAATAACTATTAGGCTTCTCGCCGGGGGGCTCACCTAAAATGATGGCTTTTGTTTCTTTTTTGAAATCTATACTATTTACCATTGCCGCCGAAAAAGTTCTTCTGCCAGTGATCACAAACAGGTTTCCTTTTTGATTAATGGCACTGTTCTCTTTGATCCTTGAGATCAACCTTCTCCCTTTAAAAAAATCTCCACCCCCATTAAAGCGAAGATCAACAATGAGCCGTGTTGCTTTTTTCTCCTCAATAAGATCGAAAAGCTTGTTGATATTTTGGTTTATATCATCATATTTTTTAAAACTAAGGTAGACCGCATTGATCTCATCAAGATAAGTGAACCAGAAGGGATCATTAAGGTTTTGGCGAAACAAAGGCTGTGTTTTACTTGCCGGAATAAACCTCTCATTCAGATCTGCCGGTATGGGTACCAGGTCAAGTTTGATCTCTTTGTTCAACGAATCCATGAAAGTGAAACTAACCTTATCATAATTGGATGCAAGACCAAGTGCTGTCACAATTTCGGGCACAATAAGAAAGGCCGGGGCCATACTCATTGTATACCATTTATTCTGATCCTGAGAAATAACAGAAGCTATTCTTTTATTTATTTCTTCCAGTCCAAATTCCCCGATCTTAATAAGACGTGTACCCAGCGCATCTTTATACGATGGCGTGGCCGCGATCACATACAGGTCATCTCCAAAATAATTTAGCCGGATAGGATACCTTTTGAAATTTGCCTGCAAATGAACACTTGTGTGGCCATCTCCTATTTTCGCAGCGACTTGCATCAATCTCACAATGACCTCGTAGTCTTTGAGTGCAGGAACATCCTTATATAATTGCTCCATATCTTTTTCATACTCTTCTTTTGACACATGGTGAAAGGCATTCTTGTGTTTTTTTACCATCTGCTCTTTAAAATAGTTAATGTCTTCCTGCCACTGCGCGGCTGTATTGGTTTGAGCAATAAGATCAATACTGAAAAGAAATGACAATGGAATTAAAAGATATTTTTTCATGGCTTATTTTTCAATGTCCAATACATATAACGCAATATGCCCCTATTTGGCGGCCTGCAGAATAAAATTTTTCGCCCATCCGGCTGACCCGGCGAAGTACACAGTGGTAAAATGCTGGAGCACCAGGAAAAACTTCACGCAAAGACCCAAAGAAAAAAAGTCAAGACGCAAAGAAATCTTTGCGTCTTAACAAACTTTGCACCCCTGCGTGGAATAAATTACACGCCGAATAGAATTTTTGGCCTAATGCCTCCCTTTGAGGTCTATGCCATCGCACCGCATTCTTCTGCACAATGCCTGCATTCCTCCGCACACCGCTTACAGTGTTCCATCTGGGAATGTTTTTCACATTCATCAGCACAGGCATTGCAGATCTCAGCACATTCTGCCAGCAAATGTTCACCGTGTTCTGATCCCCGCGAAAGCAGCGAAGCTGTCGTACGACAAACTTCAGCACAATCAATATTTAGTTTAATGCATTCCTTTAGCATTTTTACATATTGTTCATCCAGGCAAGCCGTAGCACAATGACTGCACTCAATTGCGCACCGGTTTAGTGCATCAATCAATCCCTGGTTTTTTTCGTGACTCATGAGCCTTGATTTTATGATTAATAATGTTGTTACTTGTTCTGGCGCACAAATACCATGCTAATGGACCGCTATTTTATTTGTTTAGACTTAGTAATCCTAACTTGTAGTCACCCCAAGGCACACTGATGGATACTTTACCGCCCACACGCAGGTTTTCCCCGAAAAAATTTCACGCAAAGCCGCAAAGAAATCTTTGCGTCCTAACAAACTTTGCGCCGCTGCGTGAAATAAATAAAAAGCTAAACTGCAATAACTCCTTTCGTTAACGGGCACCAATAAGAAAATATTCAACGAATAGCGATGCAAAATCGGAGACCATCAATTCCTTACTAAGGCTTTTTTTGAACGGATGAGGTAATGGCACCGGGTAATACGTCATATAAAAAGGCCGGCTGAGATCCTGTGAATTAGCAAGGATGATAAAGGTCAGGTCTTTAGCAGGGATCTTAATGAGTAGTGTCGAATAACCATACCACCATCCTGTATGCCATACAATTTTTAATCCTTTGTAATCTTTTACGAACCAACCCAATCCATACTGAATGGTTTTGGCTTTTGGTGTCACATAAGGAGTGAATATCTTTTCCCAGGTTTCAGGTTTTAAAAATCTTTTCTCATCAATGGCTATGGAGTATTTAGCCAGGTCGGCCACACTGCTCATGATACCAGCTGCAGGGTTAAATCCATAATTCATTGTTATTGGAGAGATCTGCTTTCCCTGCCAGTTATAAGGTTTTGCCACTCTTGCTATAAAAGAATCCTTGCTATATCCTGTCAAATTAAAATTTACGGTGTCATCGGTACTCGGTACAGTGCTCGTCATGTGCAGCGGAGTAATAATATTCTTCATCAATAATTCGCCAAAGCTTTCTCCTGAACCTTTTTCAATTACCTTACCCAGTTCTCCATACCAGGCTCCATTATACCTAAAGCTATAGCCAGGTTTAAAACCATTTAACCAATTTCCACTTGCAGTATGTGTTAACAGGTGTTTTACTTTGATCCTGTTGTCACTTCCCCATCGTCCACCAAGGTTGATCCCATATTTTGATATTGGATCATCCAGGCTGATCTTGCCTTGCTCCACAAGTTGCATCAAAATGATAGACCCAAACGTTTTGGTGATAGATGCAAGATGGTATACGGTGTTCTCATCTGGCTTTATTTGTTTTTCTATATCAGCATAACCCAATCCACCTCTTACTATAAGATTTTTTTCGTTAACAATTCCAATCGCAAGTGAAGGAATATGATAACGGTTACGCAAGGCTTCGAGATCTTTTTCAAAATCTGCAATGTTTTCAGCGCTCCAAACATCATCAGCTGCAGAAACAGGTTTATCGGTTTGGGAAAGCTTTCCTACAGAAGTGCAGCTTATCGCGATACAGGAGACAACAATCATCAGAAATTTATGCATATGGAACAGATTCGCGGTCAAAGGTCTTGGAGAATTTGTAGGAGGAGTTGGTTGTAGACAATCAATAGTCATAAGTCTGCCGAAGTATTGTTTTAATAATTATATCCTGGAATCGATCGTAGTGAGTTTCCGGTAAGCCATGCCCGGCATCTTTAAAAAGAAACAAATCCTTTTTTGGAGCTGTAACTTTATTGAAATATTCAGCGGTAACATCAGCATTCGTATTATAATCATGTTGACCTGCAAAAAAATAAACGGGACATTTAACAGCCGGAAGACTTTGGAAAAGATTG
>JAICGN010000103.1 GCA_025923075.1 Chitinophagaceae bacterium | reverse complement strand
TACTTCAGTTTTCTGTTCATATACTCGGAATAATCTTCAATTACCGGCTCATACACTTCCTGCATTAATGGCGAGGTAAGAATAAAATCTGCAGTGGCTCTGTCGCATGCGATTGGAATATTCCAGGTGACTGCAATTCGAAGCAACGCCTTGATATCGGGATCATGTGGTTGTGCTTCCATTGGGTCCCAGAAAAATATCAACACATCAAGTTTCCCTTCTGCAATCTTTGCTCCTATCTGCAGATCTCCACCCAACGGTCCGCTTTGCAATTTTGTGACTGACTGGTCTAACTCCTCTTCAAGTAAACTCCCGGTTGTACCGGTGGCATACAGCCTGTGTTTTGCAAGCGTTCTTCTGTTGAACACGGCCCACTCTATCAATTCCTTTTTTTTATTATCATGAGCTACCAGCGCAATACGCTTCCGGGTTTCCATTATTCTTCTATTCATAACATGTATTTAAATAAAATGCCTTACCATGAATAGGCAAGGCATCTATCTTAAAGATACGACTAATTAGTTCAGCTCTGCAGATACGGTCAGCTTCGGTTCAGCAGAAACTTTTCCTGCAGTGATGGGCTGGCCTTCGACTCCAAAATCAGCTAATTTAATATTGAAAGCGGCATTTGTTTTCAAGGTTTTACCGGCTACAACAATAGTTGCAGGGGTAGTTATTTTTTGGGTTTTGCCTTTTATGGTCAGATCGCCTTCTACAGTAACATTATAAGTTCCGTCTTTGGTAAAATTCACCGCCGTTGGATTTGTGATCACTCCATTAAAAGTTGCTTTTGGAAACTCATCTGAATTCAGCCATCCTTTTTGATTGAAATGCTCCTGTATTCTTGGATTTGAAAAAGTAAAATTTTTGATTGCTGCCTCAAACTGCACCGTATTCTTTTCAGGATCAATTGCCGCAATTGATGTTTTATTTTCTGCTTTTGGCAGGTCATCGATCGCGGTTGATGCATCGAATGCAATCGTAGCCGAAGTTGATGTTTTCTTTTGTGCAAAAGTCAGCATCGAGATAGTCGCTATTGCAAGAGATAGAATTGTTTTTTTCATTTTGTTCTTTGATTTATTTGGTTAAAAAATTATTTTATTACTGTACTACGTTTAAAACTTATGAAATAAGTACCGAGTATTTCACTATAAACTCCGTCACTGCAGGATCCCTTTATTACTACATGGTCTCCTACTCTCAAATCTTTTGCCGCCGCCATGTGTTGATCCTGGAAAGCAAAAATGAGATACGAGCCGGTGGTGGTGTCGGTCATCTTAACGTTCATAGTGGTATCGGCAGGTTCAGTGGACGTAACGGTTCCTTTCACTGCAATTATCTTTTCAGCATACTTTTTATTGGCCGCCTGGTAACCTTTTTCAAATTCCTTTATAAAAGGGATTGCTTCGACAGTATAATCAGCTTCTAAGGTTGCGGTATCATCATGTGTCCGGGTGGCATAATAAAAATAGACGGCAATGCCGGTAAGCAATAAAATACCCCCGCCTATAAACAGCCATTTCAACACCTTTTTATGCTTTGGATTTTTCAGCATTATCCAGAAAACTATTTGACGCAATTGTTTAAAAAAACCAGTGTGTCCTTAAAAACACAGAGGCAATGCAAAGTTTGATCCGTCATTGCCAACTTCACTTGATATATGATAATTAAAAAGCCGTCTTAAAAATTTTAAGACGGCTTTTACTAACCCATGTTTGTTTAATTCTAAAAACAGAATTTATGCAGCCTGCATTTCTTTTATCTTTTCCCTGATCTTTAATTCAATTTCGGTGGCGAGTTCAGGATTATCTACAAGTAGTTGTTTTACGGTATCACGACCCTGGCCGAGTTTGTCGCTATTGTAACTAAACCAACTTCCGCTTTTTTGCACAATGCCAAGCTCAACACCCATATCAATGATCTCCCCGCTTTTTGAAATGCCTTCGCCAAAAATAATATCGAACTCTGCCGCTCTGAATGGCGGAGCTACTTTATTTTTTACCACTTTTACTTTAACACGATTACCAACTGCTTCCTCGCCATCTTTTATTTGGGCCAAACGGCGAATATCCAGGCGAACAGAAGCATAGAATTTTAATGCATTACCACCGGTTGTTGTTTCAGGGTTGCCAAACATCACCCCGATCTTTTCCCTTAACTGATTGATGAAAATGCAAATAGTATTTGTCTTAGAGATCGTTGCCGTAAGTTTTCTTAATGCCTGGCTCATCAGTCTTGCGTGCAAACCCATTTTACTGTCACCCATTTCTCCTTCCAGCTCGCTTTTAGGAACCAGCGCCGCTACTGAATCGATCACCACTACATCCAATGCACCGGAAAGAATAAGACGATCGGCAATTTCAAGTGCCTGCTCACCATAATCCGGCTGAGAGATCAGTAAATTATCTACATCTACCCCCAATTTTTGCGCATAAGCGCTGTCAAAAGCATGCTCCGCATCAATGATAGCACACATACCTCCCTTTTTCTGAGCCTGGGCAATCACATGCGTGGCAATGGTTGTTTTACCCGAAGATTCTGGGCCATATATTTCTACAACCCGTCCCCTGGGCAGACCGCCTATACCCAGCGCAACATCAAGACCGATGGAGCCGGTCGATATTACTTCCATTTCATTGATCCCTTTTTCATTCATCATCATGACGCTGCCCTTGCCATAATCTTTTTCGATTTTGTCAATGGTCAGCTTCAATGCTTTTAGCTTTTCGCTGTTGTTATTCGTAGACATATCGGTGGTTTTTTCTGATTTTGCCATGATTCAAAGTTAGGTTTCGGGTACGGGAGGGATAAAAATTTATTTCCCCACGAAACTAAGTATTTTAGTAAATGGAAGCTAATTTATTTGGATATTTTTTTAAAAATTCCACTAACCGGGTATAGCCGGCAACCAACAGCCCTGGAATTTTGTCATATAATGATTGGATTTTAATTCCGATATTTGACGTCCTAAACTTTTGAACTATGAAGCAATTATTTTCTCTGTTAGTGGCCTTGTCGGCAATGATCATTGTAAATGCACAGGATGCAGAATCAGCGAAGCCTGGTGTCGTTTATGGCAAATATTCTGAAACGGGTATGACGCCGATAAGCGTAAATGACCTGGAAAAAAAGATGAGTGACAATAAGTTTGAGGGAAAGATCCAGGGCAAGGTGGTGGAAGTATGCCAGGCAATGGGTTGCTGGGCCAAATTGAAAAAAGAAGATGGCACCACAATCATGATAAAAGTAAAGGATCATGAGTTTGCCATGCCGATGGATATTGTTGGCAGAACGATCGTTGTTGAAGGCAAAGCAGAATTAAAGGAGACTTCGGTAGCAATGCTGAAGCACTATGCTGAAGATGCCGGCAAAAGCAAAGAAGAAGTCGAGAAAATAAAAGAGCCAAAGAAAGAAGTGATCATGACCATTAAGGGTGTAAAAGTGGTTGAATAAAAATTCATTTTATTATATATATAGGAGCCTCCCCGAACGGGGAGGCTTTTTTATTTCTATAATTTCTGAATGGCCTGTTGAATAGTAAGAATGCTCATCCAGCTCATCGCGACTACAACTAACCAGCCGGCCACCTGCATCCATACCGGGTGGTTATAACCCTTCATTATAGACGATTTTGTGGCGGCGACAAGCATTACTGCTAATGCTATCGGTAAAATGATCCCATTTGCTCCTCCGGCAAACACCAGTAATTTAACAGGGTTACCTACACTAACGAATATGATGGTAGAGACAATAATAAATAAGCTGATGATGATCTTTTCCTGTTTTGCAATAACAGGGTGCAGCGTTTTCCAAAACGAAACAGAGGTAAATGAAGCACCAACTACCGATGTAATCGCAGCGATCCAGATAACGATGCCAAAAAATTTATAACCTAATTCCCCTGCGGCTGATTGAAAAACCGATGCAGCCGGATTTCCCGCAGCTAATGTTACACCGCCCCAAACAACACCCAACGCAGCAAGAAACAGCACATAACGCATTGTTGAAGTAATTAGAATTCCACTTACTGCGCTTCTCGTAACCTGGTGCAGATTTTCTTTTCCTTTGATGCCGGCATCAAGTAAACGATGGGCACCCGCAAATGAAATATAGCCGCCAACTGTTCCTCCAACAAGCGTAACAATTTTCATTACATCAATTTTTTCCGGCCATACTGTTCTGTATAACGCTTGCCCGAGTGGAGGATGTGATGAAAATGCAATATAGACGGTAAGACCGATCATTACCAGGCCAAGCCACTTCGAAAAACCGTCAATTAACTGCCCGGCTTCTTTATACCAAAAAATTCCCAACGCAATTACACAACTTATAATGGCACCATATTCTGGTTTTAGTCCTGTCAATACATTTACACCCAAACCACAGCCTGCGATATTGCCGATATTAAATATCAATCCGCCGAATGCAATTAAGGCGGCAAGAAAAAATCCAAGACCCGGAAAGATTTTGTTGGCAACATCCTGTGCCCTGTTCTCACTAACACTTACGATCCTCCAGATATTTATTTGAGCGCCGATGTCCAGCAAAATAGAAACCAGGATCACAAACCCGAAACTCGTAAGAAGTTGTTCAGTAAATAAAGAAGTTTGAGTAAGAAAACCCGGGCCAATTGCTGAAGTGGCCATCAGGAATGCGGCACCAAGTATGGCTGAGTTTTTACCTCCAGCTCCGCCAGGAGGCGGAGAGTTATGACCTGGCTTTGATTGCAATATTATTTTCTTTTAAAGCCTGGTGAATTGCTTTTGCAAACTCAACGGCATGCTCACCATCCCCATGTATGCAAATTGTTTCAGCAACTATAGGAATTTTTTTTCCTGTAACTGATGTTATAGTTCCTTCTCTTATCATTTGCAATACTTGTGCAACGGCCTTATCGGTGTCTTCTATCAATGCACCGGGTTTATGTCGTGAAGTCAGGCTCCCATCATCTTTATAGGTGCGGTCCGCAAACACTTCACTGGCAGTTTTCAACCCAAGGCTCTTCCCTTCTTTTATCAAATAGCTTCCGCTCAATCCGTATAAAATATATTTACTGTTTGTATCCATGATAGCCAGGGCAACAAATGGCGCAAGCATTTTATCTCTTGCTGCCATATTGTATAAAGCGCCGTGGGGTTTTATATGATGGATCGAAACATCGTTTTCGGTGGCATTTTTTTCAAGGCTATTGATTTGCTTCACGATCATCTCATAAATTTCACCCGGGTGAAGCAGCATATCTGTTCGTCCGAAATTTTCCCGGTCAGGAAAAGAAGGATGGGCGCCGACCGCTACGCTATATTTTTTGCAAAGCTCAACGGTTTGCTTCATTGTACCTTCATCACCGGCATGATAACCGCAGGCAATATTCGCTGATGAAATATAGGGCATGATCAGCTCGTCGTTTCCGGCACCTTCTCCCAGGTCACAGTTAATATCAATTGTTTTCATGTGTACATATTAATTTTTCTATTGCCACCTCCGTTCAATCGGGGCTCATTTCATGTCTATAATTTTCCAATCTCAATTTACAGGCTATTTCCAATTGCATCAAATGTTGATGTCGGTTTAAAAGTAAATTTTCAGCAGTTTGATGATCGGTAAATTTGAAATATATCTTATCACCGACGTTCATTTGCGCCAGCATTGGTAAATGGACAGAAATAATATTTCCCAAACGGGGATACCCACCTGTAGTTTGGTGATCGGCCATTAATATGATAAGCTGTCCATCAGGTAATAATTGAATGGTGCCAAAGCTTACAGCGGAAGAAACTAGTTCCGTGGTTGTTCCCGGATGCAACGGTTCACTCGCAAGCCGGTAACCCATCCTGTCAGAATTATGCGAAATAAAAAATGGGTTCTTCAAAAATTTTTCCTGCGACGAAAGTTCCAGCCAATCCCATTCACTTCCTTTTACTACCAGTATTTCAAAGGTGGAATCAGTTCCAAAATCTTCATTTGCTTTCCATGGTAGAATTCTAAAATCCTCATTATCGGTGAGTTTATAATCGCCGGCTTCGTTATTCAAATTGATGATATCGTCTTTTAATAATTTTCTGCCTGCAAAACCGCCTGCTTCTGCTTTCAGGTTTGTGCTGTAACTATTAAGCCATTCAACTATTTTCATTCCGCCGTGTACAGCTAAATAGCAACGGCTTTTGTTCTTCAACGAATGAAATTGTAAGGTGATGTTTTTATTTACGATCACAGGACAATTGATCGGTATGGGTCTTCCGTTAATGTTTGCCTCAAAGTCTGCACCGCTTAAGGCAATCATAGCAGGCCGCTCAAAAAAAATCGCAGGAGCAGGGAAATGAATTTCAATCACAGCTTCGCCGGGAGCATTGCCCACTAAAATATTTGCGATCGTTGCAGCATATTTATCCATGGCTCCTGTCGGGTTAATGCCAACCTGCTGGTAGCCGAAACGACCCAGGTCCTGGATGGTATCAAGCATTCCTGTTTTTAATATCTTCAAACTCATCTTTGGTAATTGAATAAAATTTCACGTTATCGCCCGATTTGAATAGTACGGGATTTGTTTTTTCTTTATCGAAAAGGTTTAGTGGCGTTCTTCCGATGATCTGCCAGCCGCCGGGTGATTTAAACGGGTAAATGCCGGTTTGCTTTCCTGCAATACCAACACTACCGGCTTCAACAGGCGCCGGATACTGTTTACGGGGCGAAACTATTTTTTCATCAATAAGGCCCATATATGCAAAGCCGGGAAGAAACCCGAGCATATAAACACGATATGCTATTGCCATATGGCGTTGAATTATTTCTTCAACTGAGATGGTATTCTTCAAAGCGACAAAATCAAGGTCGGGTCCGTATTCTTTTTCATAGCAAACAGGAATATTGATCGGGAGTGGATCAGCTTCAACTTCATTTCTTTCAACGAATAAGTATTCTTTTATTTTGTCTGACATCCATTCAAAAGCAGTCGTTTGTTTACTTAACTTATTCCGAATAAGTAATACATCGTAATAAATGGTAATCGAACAATAGGCCGGCACCGCTTCAATCATCCCGGGAATTGGCTTGTCTTGCAGCCGGTAAAAAACAGCATGCACAAGTTTGTTGATCGATTTATCAATACAATTTCCAAAATCAACAATAATGGCCGTATCACCCAGGGGTAAAATCTTATATGGTGGCAGTTGATCCACTTAACAGATCATCAAATTAGAAAATTATTGGCTATTGCCAGCCGTTGTTTTTTACCTTTACCGTTCGATGTCTCAATTTAATTGGAACGATAGCATCAATTTATTTTCTAAATTAAGTCTTCGCCGCAGCTGGAATGGTGTTAAAGTACTGAGCAGTTATTACATTAGCATGTGGTTTAAGAAACCGGTTCAATGGGGCATGCCGGTGTCTATTTCATTTGAACCAACCACCTCATGCAACCTGCGATGCCCGGAATGTCCCAGTGGCCTGAGAGCGTTTACAAGACCGACCGGGATGCTGAAAACAAACTTTTTCAAGGAAACAATTGACCAGCTCCATAAAGAACTTTTATACCTGGTCTTTTATTTCCAGGGCGAACCTTATCTCAATCCTGACTTTTTGGAAATGGTGAAATATGCTTCATCAAAAAAAATATATACGGCTACTTCTACCAATGCTCATTATTTAAATGACGACAATGCAAAAAGAACCATCGAAAGCGGTTTGGACCGGCTGATCATTTCGATTGATGGAACTACCCAGGATGTATATGAGCAGTATCGAGTTGGTGGCAGGTTGGATAAGGTATTGGAAGGAACCAGGAATATAGTCAAATGGAAGAAGGAATTGAAAAGCAATACCCCCTTTATCGTGTTTCAATTTCTCGTTGTGAAGCCAAATGAACACCAGATTGAAGAGGTAAGAAAGCTGGGAGAGGACATTGGCGTTGATGCTATTTGGTTTAAAACCGCCCAGGTTTATGACTATGAAAAAGATCCTAATAAGCTGATCCCCACCCTTGACAAATACAGCCGTTATAAGAAGACCAGCGAAGGTTATGAGTTCAAAGGAAAACTCGCCAATCACTGTTGGCGGCTCTGGCATGACCCTGTAATAACATGGGATGGGCTTGTTGCTCCCTGTTGCTTTGATAAAGATGCGCAGCATCAGCTTGGCGATCTAAAACAAAAGTCTTTCAAAGAAATATGGAAGAATGGCGAGTATAAAAGATTCCGCACCGCGATTTTGCAGGGAAGAAAGAATATAGATATATGCGCTAATTGCAGTGAAGGAACCAAAGTATGGGAAACTGCTTAATTAATTCATTATTCCTAGTCAAACGAAGTGAACGATGCGCTAATTGTTCCGAAGGAACCAGGGTGTGGGAAAATTAATCCCCATTTATCTACATAGTTTGCGATTTATTTCCAATTTTTTATCTCTTTATATAATACAGTATAGAATGAGACAAAGCCTTCCCAAAAATTGCGAATTGATTCAGAAATAATTTTCATGGTAGTCGATTTAAAGTTATTGAAACGTAAAACTACCGAAAGCCACAATTGTTTAAGCAACTCGCTCATACCACTTTAGTAGTATTTTTCTCCACCGCTGTGAATTTAAGTTTTATAAAAAATTATTTTGGTCGGGTTTTTGAACTTTTTTAACCACAAAAACCTGAACCATGGGAATTGACAAAGACATAAAGCAAGCGAAGTTCAGAAACACACAAAATAAGGCCATGGTAAACATTATGTTTACGCATGCGTGGATGGTGGATCATATTAAGAACTTTGTAAAATCAGAGAACATCACTCCTCAACAGTATAATATCCTTCGTATTTTACGTGGTGCCGGCGAGCCCCTTTCAACGCTTCAATTAAGGGAAAGGATGCTTGATAAAATGAGCGACACCAGCCGTATTGTGGAGCGAATGGTTTCAAAAGGCCTGGTACAAAAGGCGATCTCCGAAAAAGACAAGCGAATGGTGGATGTTATCATTACACCCCAGGGAGCAGAGTTACTTGAAAATCTTGACAGGAGAAATGAGGAGTTGGATGCGGTCGTTAATCATCTCTCTGATGAGGAGCTGGAAACATTAAATAATCTTTTGGATAAACTCCGGAATAATCATTAAATGTATCTTCGCTTTGAACTGATCCAAAATTCAAAGCATGAAAATACCGAACCGCCGTACTACCCTACTAGTCTGTCTTTTTTTATTTACAACAAGTTTATTTGCACAACCGGCATCCGAATTCAGGGGTGTCTGGATCGCTTCCGTTGATAATATCGACTGGCCTCCGAAGGGCATGATGAATCCTGATAGTCAGCGGACCGAGTTTATACGTCAGTTGGATATGCATAAAATGAACGGCATGAATGCAGTGATCGTGCAGGTGAGACCTGCTGCAGATGCTTTCTATCCTTCGCCCTTCGAGCCATGGAGCCAGTGGCTAACAGGTAGACAGGGGCAGCCCCCTTTTCCCTATTATGATCCGCTTGATTTTATGATAAGAGAAACCCACAAACGTGGAATGGAGTTTCACGCATGGTGTAATCCTTACAGGGCAGACTTTAAAATTGGCGCCTCTTCTATTGCGCCTAACCATATTACAAAAATTCATCCTGAATGGTTCCTGGACTATGGCGATAAAAAATATTTTGATCCCGCTAGTAACCAGGTGCAAAAATTTGTGGTGAAGGTCGTCGCAGATATTGTGCATCGCTATGATGTGGATGCTATTCATATGGATGATTATTTTTATCCATACAGGATCGCGGGTAAAGAATTTCCTGATGATGAATCATATAAAAGGTCAAAAACCAAATTGAATAAGGATGATTGGAGACGAAGTAATGTGGATTCGATTATGAAGAAACTTGCTATTGCTATCAAAAAAGAAAAGCCCTGGGTGCAGTTTGGAATTTCGCCGTTCAGCGTATGGAGAAATAAAGACAAGGATCCAAAAGGAAGCGACAGTAAAGCGGGACAAACAAATTATGATGACCTCTATGCCGATATTTTATTGTGGTTAAAAGAAAAATGGGTTGACTATGTGGCGCCGCAGCTTTATTTGGAAATAGGGCATGAGAAAATTGATTATGCAAAAATGCTTGACTGGTGGAGCAAAAATTCCTTTGGTCGTAATTTATATATAGGTCTTGGTATTTACCGGTCCGGCAGCAATGCAGCATGGAAAAATCCAAATGAATTACCCAACCAGATAAAGCTGTTAAGGCAGTACTCCAATGTACATGGTAGCATTTATTTTAGCAGTAAATCGTTTAATAATAACCCCAATGGATGGAGCGATAGTTTGAGAAATAACTATTATAAGCTGCCCGCAAAAGTTCCGGAAATAGAATGGTTACCAAAAAAGCCAAATCAAAATAATTCTATTTCTTCCCTTCCAGGCGATTTACATAATCCAGCGAACCAAGCCGGAAGCGCAAAGGGACAGAAGTGATCTTTTCTAATTGAATTTCTTTTTTGCAAAAGAACCCAAGGTGTTCGGTATAAAAGGATGATTGAATTGGCGTAGTAAATAAAAATCCAGGTTCTCTTATTTTTAAAGAATCATTACATTTTTTTTGAGGCTGAAAATCTCCGCGAGGTTGATTCTCATAATTAAAATTTTTCAACATCTGGTAATTGATTGGTAATTTTATACGGTCTTCTGGGTTTATTTTTTTTATACATTCACCGTATTTTCTGGATATGCATAATTGTCTTTCTGTTTTTATTTCTTTTGTATAAATCTGTTGAGACTGAATGCATGAGCCATCCTGGGAAAAAATTCTTCCAGTTAACATTAACAAGACAACAAGAATAATATTTATTCGTTGCGGCATCTTTCGTTCTTTTGTATGTAAATTTACGGCCTGATTTTTGATGTTTGGCCCGATTTTTTCAAAAACGCAATAGTTAATCTGAGGAACCACAATAAGCAACCATGGCGCTGAGTCAAAATTTACAACAAAAGCTTTTACAAAAATTATCACCTCAGCAGATTCAGCTTATGAAACTGTTGCAGGTGCCTACTGCTAATCTTGAAGAAAGGATAAAGGAAGAAATGGAGGAAAACCCTGCGTTGGAGCAGGAGGAAGAAAAACATGATGAGTTTGAAGAATCAAAAGATGAGTTTACAGAAAATGGTGAAGAGACCTTTGAAGAGCCTGATGGCAGTGAGACTGACTATGATAATATAGACATCAGCGACTACGTACAGGATGGTGATGATGATATTGCCGACTACAGGCTTCGCGATGACAACTATGGTAGCGACGACGATGATAAAAAAACAATCCCCTTTAAGACCGATACCAGTTTTTATGAAACCTTGCTTGATCAGCTTGGATTGTTGAAGCTGGATGATAAGGAACAAAAAATTGCGGAACAAATAGTGGGGAGTATTGACGAAGATGGTTATTTGCGCCGGGAAACGACAGCCATCGTTGATGATCTTGCTTTTCGCCAGGGTGTAATGACAACTGAAGAGGAAGTGGAAACCCTGATAAAACGAATTCAGCAATTTGACCCGCCCGGAGTGGCAGCACGAGACCTGCAGGAGTGTTTATTACTCCAGTTAAACAGGATGCAGGATGAAGGAAAAAATGTCAGCATTGCTATTAGAGCGATTTCAAAATACTTTGACGAGTTTACTAAAAAGCATTACGAAAAAATTCAACGGGGTCTTGACCTTAATGATGAACAACTAAAAGAGGTGATGCAGCAGATCACCAGGCTGAATCCAAAGCCCGGTGGTAATGTTGGCGAAATAAACAAGGCAGAGAGCTACGTGGTGCCTGATTTCTTTATCATGAATAATGGAGGAAAGCTTGAGCTGACATTAAATTCAAGAAATGCACCTGAACTGCGTATCAGCGAAGGGTATCGTGATATGCTTAAAGAATATGACCGCGGCACCAAAAAAGATAAGCGTCAGAAAGAAGCGGTTTTATTTATCAAGCAAAAGATCGATTCTGCAAAATGGTTTATTGATGCTATTAAACAGCGTCAGCATACATTGCTTGATACCATGACAGCGATCATGAATCACCAGCATGATTTTTTTCTTACAGGAGATCAAACCACGCTTCGCCCGATGATCCTGAAAGACATTGCCGAAAAAACAGGGCTTGATATTTCTACGGTCAGCCGCGTGGCAAACAGCAAATTTGTACAAACTGAATTCGGAACCTACCGGCTGAAATTTTTCTTCAGTGAATCATTAAGTACAGAAAGCGGTGAAGAGGTGTCAACAAGAGAAGTAAAAAAGATCCTTAGCGATCTGATAGAAGCCGAGAATAAAAAGAAACCACTGAGTGATGAACATCTCACTGAAATGCTTCAGCAAAAAGGTTATAATATTGCACGCAGAACCGTAGCCAAATACCGGGAGCAATTAAATATTCCCGTGGCGAGATTGCGAAAAGAATTATAGGCATGCCCGACAGATTAATTATAACCGAAGAAAACCAACTGAAAGAAGTAAGCATCCCCGAAACACCGCCGCAACCGGCCTGGTTAAGAGCAATTGCAAAATTTTTTTCTTTCGTTTTTCACCCCCTGTTCATCCCATTGTATCTTGCTTATTTTATCATTACATTTCGATCCTATGAATTCGGTGGCCTGGATGATTGGGGTAAGCTAACAAGGTTCCTGCAGGTTTTTATAAACTGTACATTTTTACCGCTTATCAGTGTGCTTTTATTAAAGGCATTGAAGTTTATCGACTCAATTTTTCTAAAAACACAGAAGGACCGGATCATTCCTTATATCATAAGTATGATATTTTATTTCTGGAATTGGTATGCTTTCAAGAATAATCATGAGGTAGAAGACCTGGTAAGCATGAGCATGGCAATTTTTAATGCATCTGTTTTTGGATTTCTTGTCAACATCTCAATCAAAGTGAGCATGCATGCAATTGCTGTTGGAGTGATGACCACATTTGTTGCCTTGCTGGCATTTTCCGATAGTATCAGCTATTCTTTCTACCTGTCTGTTGCACTCTTGATATCCGGACTTGTCTGCACATCACGTCTTATCGTTTCTGATCATCGTCCAAAAGAGATCTATTATGGATTCCTGATTGGTATCTTCTCCCAGTTAGCCGCCCATTATTTTGTAAATGGGTAAATACAAAAAAGCCCAATCATAGGGTACAGATTGAGCTTTTTGTTTTCATCCATCCTTATTATACGTCCAATTAACCGTTTAATATTTTAGATCCCGCCAGGTAAGTTTTACTTGGATGATAAATGAATAGACAGCTTCCGTTTTTGATCGTATTTATAAGTTTTTTCGATTGTTTCATTGGAACCGCAGGACAACCAAAACTACGCCCCATGAATTTGCCCCAGCGTTTGTAATTGTCCCCGATATATTGTGAACCATGAATCACTATTTTTCTTCTTTCCGCTTTATCATTAAAGCCCGGTTCAAGACCTGTTAATGTTAATGACAGTCCATGTCCCCCGTAATAGGTTTTTTTCGTTCTGTAGAATCCAAGACTGCTTTGTAATGATTCCGGCCGGTTGGAAAATTTCCTTGCATATTCTCCACCCGAATTTTTACCGTGGGCCACATAGGTATTCAGCAAGAGCTTGTATTCATTCAAATCGATAACATACAATCTTTTTCTTTTTGATGACTGGCTCATATCACAAATGGTAAGAATACCTTCTTTATTCAACTTACCTTCTTCTTCTAATTTCTTATATCCTGAATAAGCGTATTTAAATGCTTCTTTTTTCAGGCCTTTCTTTTTAAGCTCAAGGCTATCATATATCAGGTCGATTTCCTGCTCAATTATATTTATTGCAATAGGACCTTTACTGGTAAAAAGCGATTCAAATGTCCCCTGGGCGGATTTATTGCCTGCATTTAAAAGGGGAAGCATTATAAATGCAGTAGCAGAAAAGGAGGATAGTATGGCTTTTATGAATTTGGGCACGGGATTCGGATTTCGGTTTTCTAAACGGGGTTAAACGTAAAAATATTATCCTATTAAAGAAAATGCAAGCTTAATAAAGTATTTATTTCGATGGGCTTGTGGAAATAACTAAGATGATCTACGGGAAATAGAAAATCTACTTGTGAAAACTCAGTTTTCCATATGATGGTGATGATGAATTTGCCGCTGCTTAGTTATAAATTCATTACTATAGATCTTTAATAGCAATAAAAACAATGAAATAAGCAATGGTCCGAATATAAGCCCGATAAAACCAAATACACTCAACCCGATGATGACCCCGAATACGGTAACCAGCGGATGAACATTGCCGATCTTTTTTGCAAGCATGAAACGAAAAATATTATCAGCAAGTCCGATGATGCCAAAACCATATATCAGCATAAATATTCCTTTACCCGTAGCGCCATTAGCAAAAAAGATGATCGCAAGCGGAATATATGCCAGTGCAGCACCCACAACCGGGAGCATTGCCGTGATACAGGTAACGACAAACCAGAACCAGGGCTCCTTGACGCCGATGATAAGGTAACCGATCAATGCAATGATCCCCTGCAATACGGCGATCACGGGAATACCCACTGCATTACTCAATACCATACTTTTTACTTCTTTGCCCAGCATGGATGCATTTTCATCTCTTAATGGGATATGCTCGTAGATATTTCTTTCCATATCTTTTCCATTCACCAGCATAAAATACAGGATGAAGTACATAAAGAAGATGGTGCCAAGTGTATTGAATGTAGCACCTAGTAATCTTGGAATGCCGCCCGTAATGAAATCACCAAGCTTGTTGATGTTTGCGTTACTGATGATCTCAACTTTAAATCGCTGTTCAAGATCAGTGATAACTTTTTTTAATGCCTCCACCAGTTCATTCGAATGCTGAACGGCAAAAGTGATCTTTGCCGTAAGCATGTTGACCAATACGGCGATTGGCAGGAGGATGACAATAAGTGAAAGGAACATCAGCAGGCTGGCGGTCCAGGCCTTGCGCCATTTTTTCTTTATCGTTAAATAAAACATCCATTTCCGCATGACGATATATAGCGTAATAGCGCCAAGCAGGGCCGGGAGAAAAGTGTATAGCTCGAGAAATAATACAATTCCAAGTCCTACAATGATTACAAGAAAAAATACCTGGCGTATCCTGTTCTGGTGTATTACATTGTTCTCCATAGTGATCAGTTGGCATTAAAGATACAGCCTCTCCCTCGTTCCTTATATACAGCCTCACCCTCGTTCCCTCTCCTGAAGGAGAGGGAGGCCAGGCCTCTCCCTCATTCCCTCTCCGAAGGAGAGGGAGGCCAAACTGATGAATAATATTCAGCTTCATAATTAACACATCATCTTGATACCCCTGCTCGGCATTAGATCGAAGATGATGTGGTAGAATAAAATGTTTGGCTTTGCAACAATGCACCGCCCCTTCTCCTTCGGAGAAGGGGTTGGGGGATGGGGCCTTAAACCTCTCCCTCATTCCCTCTCCGAAGGAGAGGGAGGCCAAACTGAAGAATAATATTCAGCTTCATAATTGACAAATCATCATGATAATCATGTTCGGCATTAGTTTATAGATCATTTGGTAGAATAAAATGTTTGGCTTTGCAACAATGCACCGCCCCTTCTCCTTCGGAGAAGGGGTTGGGGGATGGGGCCAGGGCTT
>JAICGN010000102.1 GCA_025923075.1 Chitinophagaceae bacterium | reverse complement strand
GGGATTCCTGGACAGGCACTTTCATAAGGAAATTGAATCGATAACTATTTTATACCGTGATTAGCTTTTTATATGCAATCACAGGTCTGAAGTTGAATCCTTTTAGAAGAAATAACTTCAACTTAAAAGAAATGTTATGAGACAAGTAAAAAATAAACAGTTTATACTTTTGAAAAGTTGTTTTCTACTATCTGTTTTTTTTACTGCCAGTTCATGTGTCAGTCAAGTGACCGTAACTGTGGCGCAGGACGACATAGCACAGGCAATTAATAATGATCGCTGGGATTTTTCTGCAGACTTTGCGCAGCCTTCCTATGGTCGTTCAAGAAATATAACCGGTACTTATTATGTGAAATGTCGTAAGGATACACTGCTTGTTGCACTGCCCTATTATGGCAAAATCAATTCTCCGGCCGGAGCCAACAACGAAAACCCATTGGATTTTAAATCCACAGATTTCAAGCTCACCAAAGAAAAAAGAAAAAAAGGCGGTTGGTTCGTAACGATCAAATCACCAAATCCAGAAGTTCAATCCGTGACTTTTACTTTTTTTGATAATGGTTCTGCACAGGCAAATTTTATAATGACGAATCGGTCCGGGATCAATTTTTCAGGAAAGGTGGCGGCGGCCAAATAGTATCCTGGGTTAAACAAAAGTTGAATTATTACCCGTTGTCCATAAATTCGTGGCATGACCAAAACCCGTCTCGAAGCATTCAGCGATGCAGTAATTGCGATCATCATCACTATTATGGTGTTGGAATTAAAAGTACCGCATGAAACAAGTTTTAATGCATTAATGAAATTATGGCCCGTATTCCTGAGCTATGCTGTAAGCTTTCTCATGTTAGGCATTTATTGGGGCAACCATCATCATCTTGTTCATACTATTAAAGAAGTGAGAGGCGGTACTTTATGGGCTAATCTCCACCTGCTTTTTTGGCTTTCTCTTATTCCTTTTGCCACCGCATGGATGGGAGAAAATCATTTTGCTAAAAATACTGTCGCAACCTATGCACTGCTCTCTGATATCTGCGGGGTTGCTTACTATATTTTACTAATGGTAATCAAAGATTCTAACAGGGATAATGCAGCATTACTTGAAGTGCTGAGAAAGCAATCAAGAAAAGGAATGCTGTCTTGCCTACTTTATACAACTGCCATCGGTTTATCATTTATTGAGGCATCGCTTGGCGGAGCTCTTATTATCCTTGTTGCTATTTTATGGCTGATACCTGACAGAAATATTGAAAGATCATTGAAGAGCTAATTTAGTTACCCTGGTTATTGACGTATTGGTAGATTGCTTCCTGCGCAGCAATCGATCTATTCCCAATAGTATGTATTCTTTCATTAGAAAGATCTGCTCTGAATAAAACTGCTTTTTTTGTATCGCTTATTTGCAACTGCAGAATATCATTGATCTCCTTTTTCAATTTCTCCTCATAGATCGGAAATATCACTTCAATGCGACTATAAAGATTGCGGCTCATCCAATCAGCACTGCCCATATAGAATTCCGCATCACCATTATTGTGAAACATAAATACCCTTGCATGTTCAAGATAACGGTCTACAATCCTTCGTATAGTAATATTTTCGCTTTGTCCCTTGATGCCAGGGGCTACACAGCAAATACTCCGAACGATCAATTCGATCTTTACGCCGGCATTACTTGCTTCATATAGTTTTTCGATCATCCCTCTTTCCTGGAGATTATTTACCTTAATAATTATATATGCCCGTAATCCTGCTTTGGCATTCTCTATCTCACGATCGATCATTTTACTGAAACGTTTAACCATGTTGAATTGTGACACCAGTAAATGCTTAAGTCTTAATTTTTCAACTTCGTCAGGCTGCAACCTTGACTGCAGGTATAAAAATAATTGTTGCAATTCATCACTGAATTCTCTTTTTGAAGTAAAAAAAACATGATCAGTATAAAATTTCCCGGTAGTTTCATTAAAGTTTCCGGTAGCAAGCAAAGAATAGTGATTCATCTTCCCCTCTTCAAACCTTTTGACCAAAGCGATCTTTGCATGAACTTTTAAACCGGGGATGCTGTTAATGATCCTTACACCTGCGGACTTCATTTTCTTCGACCATTTCAAATTATTGGCCTCGTCGAATCTTGCCTTCAGTTCAACAAACACCGTCACTTTCTTTCCATTCTTTGCAGCGCTAATCAGCGCATTTACAATATGAGAATTGGCAGCAACCCGATAAAGCGTTACATAAATTTCTATGACCTGCGGATCAATAGCAGCTTCATTAAAAAACCGAAGGATATAATTGTAAGAATGGTAAGGCAAATGAAGCAGCCGTTCACCTTCACTGATCGTTTTAAAAATCGAATTGCTAGTGTTGAAGTCTGGGTGCGGAATCGCGGGCCAGGGTTCATAAGTCAATTTTTTATTCGTCGGATTTGGCAAGTTGCCCATGTCTTTCAGGTTGTGATACCGGCCGCCTTCGACCATCTCTTCTTCCCTGATATCAAAATATTGTATTAGAAAATCTCTTATTTCAGCAGGCATTTTACCGTCAAATAAAAATCTTGTAGCTATACCGATGTCCCTTTTTCCTAATTGCCTTTCTATTTTATCAGCGATATCACCCGTAAATTCATCTTCAATATTCAGTTCTGCATCGCGGGTAAGTTTTACGGCGTACGCTCCGTGAATTTTGTATCCAGGAAATACCTCAACAAGATTTTCACGAATCACATCATCAAGAAAAAGCAAGTAATGTTTATCTTCTATTTTTGGAAGATCAGAAAAACGCGGTAACTGATCCGAAGGAATATTTAGCAATCCATATTGATGGACGCCGGGATTATCGGCATCTTCAATATCAACAATAAAGTAGAGGTAATTGTTTTCAAGAAAGATCGTTCCCTGGTTTTCCGTTTTGAGGATTACCGGCTGAAGAAATGACAATACTCTTGATAAAAAGAATTCGATTATCGTTTCGGTATGCTCTGGCCGAATGTCATCACCATAATAAAGATGAATATTGTTTTCTTCAAGTGATGGTAAAATTTGCCCGGTAAAGATTCTTCCAAAATCCTGTAATTGACCTTGCAGATATTCAATAACTGTGTGTGAAAGATTTTCCGGGTACTCCTCACGCAACGAGGTCTTTTTTGCATTGATACTTGTGAATGCATAAATAGAAGGCATACGAACTCTGAAGAACTCGTCCAGGTTGGATGAAAAAATGGAAAGAAATTGGATACGACTATATAAAGGGACGGATTCATCAGCTGCCTCCAGCAAAACCCGGTGATTAAAACTCAGCCAGCTAAGATCCCTGTTTATAAATGTAAATTCTTTCGCCATGCTGTCGGTTATTGCTGTCTAAGATAATGGATAATTGGATTTGTCCTGATGAAGAATTGGCGTCTGGCAGTTCCAATTGGATCTGCATAAATCTATGTTTACAGCAGGAATGGCTCCGCTCATTAAAATAATGGCCAATCGGATATCTTGAATTTAAGAGATGAATATTCGAAAACCAATGAGGGGTAAAATTTGCCCAAATTTCCAGCCCAAAAAAATTGCAGAAATCATATTTTGATATGACGATCCTCATAGCCGTTCTGGCAATAAAACTCTTGTTTTACATATATAAAATATACCTGTGATGAAGCAAATTCTTGTACCAACGGATTTCTCTGATAATGCATTGAAGGCAGCTTTATACGCCGCGATGATTGCAAAAAAAACAAATGCTGAAATACTCTTGCTTCACTCGATGGAGCAGGTAGAACACATGATGAGGCAGCCCTTTGTTCTGCATGATAAATTCGTCGAAGAAATGACAAAAGGCCGCGTAGGTGAAATGAAGGCGTTTCGGAAAAAAATAGTCAGAGAATTTCCGGGTCTTAAAACAAAGATCAAAATAACAGAAGGCTCACCGTCGTCACGTATAATTGAATATGCTGAACAGCAACAACCTGACCTGATCATAATGGGAACAAAAGGTGTAACAGGATTAAAGGAAATATTTGCAGGAAGCACTACATCCGGAATTATTGGCAAAACAAAATGCCCTGTGCTGGCGGTACCGGAAGATTATAAACTGGGAAAAATAGATGCTGTTTTACTGGCGACAAATCATTTTGAAAAAAATATAGCCTGGTTGCGACCGGTAATTGATATAGCAGCATTGTTTTGTGCCACTATTCATGTGGTAGTATTTCTTGATACAGATACAAGCGAGCAGGAAGATTATACGAAGAATGCAAGGCAACTCAGTCTTTACGTGGATTATTTGAAAAACACTTTTCCGACTGCTGTTTTTAAAGGAGAGTTGTTGGACGGTAAAGAATTTGAACCTACAATCGAAAAATATGATAGCGCCAATGAAGTGGACATCATCAGTATGTTTACTTACCCCAAAAGTATTTGGGAAAAAATACAAAAGAAAAGTATTACCAAAAAAATCGCCTGCCATAGTAAGATCCCGCTACTAGCAATAACGGCTCAATAATAAATTGAATTGTATTTTATCTTATTGTCTTACTCAGACAAAAATTAACTTTATTACACGTGTAATCGAAATTTGCGTTTGACTTTTGACTATTTCGAATTTATCAATCCTAATTTCGGGCTTCATTTATTACTTAATAATAATCATCATGCAATTGCTGCTTCTTATCAGTGGCTTTATTTTCTGCTCAGCATTGATTATTGTCAGTGGCGCCCGGCTTTCAAGATATGGCGATATTATTGCCGAACTGAGTGGCGTGGGCAAGGCTTGGTTTGGATTGATAATAATGGCTGCAGTCACTTCGCTACCCGAACTATTTACGGGGATCAGTTCTATTGTTTTTGTTGACTCACCGGATATTGCCGTTGGGGATATTATGGGAAGCTGTGCGTTCAATCTTCTCATACTTGCTATCCTTGATTATTTTGTGAGAGGCAAGCCTATTTCGTCGGTTGTTACCAAAACTCATATTCTCGCAGGCTTTGTTGGGATCCTGCTCATAACAATTGCGATAATTAGTATAGTATTCGGTAGAAAAATCCCGGTAGTAGGCTGGTTTAGCAGCTCGTCAATTTTACTTATCATTCTTTACCTGATCTCAATGCACATCATTTTTACGAATGAACAAAGAAATCAGTTAAAACTTACCGGCATACCAATCGTTAACCAGACATTATCACTAGGGGTAGCCATTCGTCGTTATCTATTCCACGCATTAATTGTGATAGCCAGTGCTATAGCCCTGCCGTTTTTTGCAGATGACCTGGCAGAGGAAGCCGGTGTCAGCAAATCATTTGTGGGAACCTTGCTTGTAGCTGCCACCACATCACTGCCTGAACTGGTGGTATCTATTACAGCCGTACGAATTGGTAGCATGGATATTGCAGTTGGTAATTTACTTGGAAGCAACATTTTCAACATGCTCATACTTTCATTGGATGACATTCTTTACATCAAGGGACCTTTGCTTGTTGCCGCAAACCCAAATCATGCACTAAGCGGGATGGTTACACTATTAATGACAACAGTGGTGGGAATAGGAATCATTTACAGTAAGCCCTATAAAAGATTTGCATTAGCAATAGATGCAGTAATTCTTATCATAATGTACTTATCGCTTATTATTGCTCTATTTTATCTGAATTGATCGTATGAACTGGCACCAACTTAAAATAGAAGAAGTATTTAAACAAACAGCTTCCTCCGAAGCAGGACTGTCTGCTTCAGAGGCGAAACACAGGCTTCATAAGGTTGGCCCCAATGAATTGAAAGAAGGAAAAAAGAAAACTATAGGCGCAATGCTGCTGGTGCAGTTCAAGGATGTAATGATCCTTATTCTACTGGCAGCTGCAATTGTATCCGGCATTATCGGAGATCTCACCGATACTATTGTTATTCTCATTATTGTAATACTGAATGCCGTGATCGGTTTCTTCCAGGAATATCGTGCAGAAAAGGCAATGGAGGCCCTGAAACAAATGGCCATCGTGCAGGCACAGGCAATGCGGGATAATAACATAACGACATTGCCTGCAACAGAATTAGTACCCGGTGATATTGTTTCATTAGAGGCGGGCAGTGCAGTTCCGGCCGATCTGCGTATTGTTGAGTCAAACAATCTGAAAATTGAAGAAGCAGCATTGACCGGTGAGTCAGTGGCCGTTGATAAGATCAGCGATGTGCTTGAAGAGGAGAGCCTGCCCATTGGCGACAGGAAAAACCTTGCATTTAAAGGAACTTTTGTGGCCAATGGTCGCGGCAAGGGTGTCGTGATCGCCACGGGTATGAAAACAGAACTTGGCCGGATAGCTAAGATGCTACAGGAAAGTGAAACGCTCACACCCCTGCAACAACGTATGGCTTCATTTGGGAAAAAACTTTCGGTCCTCGTTTTGATCTTGTGTATCCTGTTTTTTATCGCTGGTTGGTTGCGCGGCGAAGACATTGTGAAAATGGTGCTTACCAGTATTTCGCTCGCAGTAGCCGCGATTCCTGAAGCATTACCTGCTGTTATTACAATTTCGCTTGCATTGGCAGCTAAAAGAATGATCAGGTTGAATAGTCTTATAAGGAAACTGCCGGCAGTGGAAACATTGGGTTCTGTCAGTTATATCTGTACAGATAAGACCGGCACGCTGACGAAAAACAAGATGCATGTCGAAGAAGTTTTTGTTGATGAAAAGCTATACTTACATGAAGAGTTCAATAAACTAAAAGATGATGAACATGGTAATTTATTGTTGCATGCATTTGCGCTAAATAACGATGCAGTTGAAGATGATCAAAAAAAAATCAAGGGCGACAGCACTGAAATTGCCTTTATGGAAATGGCAAAAGAACAAGACATACATGCCGAAAAATGGCCACGCATAGCAGAGATCCCTTTTGATTCCGATCGAAAACTGATGACAACTTTTCATGAGCATGATGATAAAATAATTTCGTTTACGAAAGGAGCCCCTGATGTGTTGCTGAAAGGTTGCAAAAAAGCAGACAGCAATGAACTGTTAAAAAAGGTCGATGAAATGGCAAGCAAAGGTCTTAGGGTTTTAGGTTTTGCCTTTCGTTATTGGAATGAGAAACCAAAAGATCCGAAAAGTGAAACCCATGAAACTGACCTGGAGTTTTTAGGTTTGGCTGGCATTATCGATCCGCCAAGAGAAGAAGTAATTGAAGCAGTTGCTCAGTGCAAGACGGCAGGCATCATAGCGGTAATGATCACAGGCGATCATCCGCTTACAGCAAAAAATATTGCGGAAAGAATAGGGATACTTAACAACAAAAAAGATCTCGTAATAACGGGACAGGAACTTGCTTCGCTGGAGGAGGATAGCTTTCAATCCAAAGTTGAAAAAATAAAAGTGTATGCCCGTGTTTCACCTGAACAAAAGCTGCAGATCGTAAAAACATTGCAAGAAAAAGGACATTATGTTGCCATGACGGGTGATGGTGTAAATGATGCGCCGTCATTGAAAAGAGCAAACATTGGCATCGCCATGGGGATTACTGGCACTGATGTATCGAAAGAAGCAGCTCATATGATATTGCTGGACGATAATTTTTCAACGATCGTAAAAGCAGTAAGAGAAGGAAGAAGGATCTATGATAACATACTTAAGTTTATAAAATTCCTGATGACAACGAACTCGAGTGAGATATTGACGCTGTTGCTCGGGCCGTTAATTGGTTTGCCTGTTGCATTGCTACCAATTCATATACTCTGGATAAATCTAGTTTCGGATGGCCTGCCTGCCATTTCTTTGTCGTTTGAAAAAGCAGAAAAGGATATAATGAAAAGACCTCCCCGCCCGCCGCAGCAAACAGTTTTTGCTGAAGGTCGGGGTTTACATATGATCTGGGTGGGAATATTAATGGCTGGCATTGCATTATCACTACAGGGTTGGGCAATAAGAAATGATATGCCCTGGCAAACGATGGTCTTTAATTTTTTATGTTTAAGTCAAATGGGGCATGTCCTTGCTATCCGATCTGAAAAGCAATCCTTTTTTAGCATAGGTCTATTTTCAAATAAGCTATTAATTGGATCGGTAATGATCACCTTATTGCTTCAAATTGCTATCACTTATATTCCGTTCCTGCAATCCGTTTTCAAAACTGAATCATTAACACTATATGAGTTTGTATTGGTAGGCGTAGGATCTGTTTTGATCTTTGCTGCAGTCGAGATCGAGAAGATGGTAAAGCGAAAAAAGGAAGATCATTAGCTATCGAGTTAATAATTCTTACACTACTTCACCCTCCAGGTCATAATCATAGGCCTTTGTGATCTTCACATTTACAAAATCACCGATCGGTAATTTTTTAGAAGAACGGATCACCACTTCATTATCTACTTCAACAGAATCAAATTCAGTTCGGCCAAGATAACGGCCCGCTTCCTTTTTATCAATAATTACTTTAAATACTTTATCTAGTTTTTCTGCATTCTTTTCATAGCTGATCTCCTGCTGCACTTCCATTATCTCCTGTGCCCTTCTCTCCTTTTCATCTGCCGGTACATTATCAATCAGATCATAGGCAGAGGTGCCTTCTTCATGAGAGTAGGTAAATATACCAACACGATCAAATCGCTGTTTTTGTAAAAACATTTTCAATTCTTCAACATCATCCTCAGTTTCTCCCGGAAACCCTGCAATCAGCGTTGTACGCAAACAAATTCCCGGGACCGTTTCCCGCACAGCAACGATCAACTCTTCCATTTCTTCTCTTGTTATCTGGCGCTTCATTGCTTTAAGCATATTGTTGGCGGCATGTTGCAAAGGCATATCGAGATAGTTACATATATTTTCCCGCTCTCTCATTACATCCAGTATCTCCACTGGAAATTTGGAAGGATACGCATAATGAAGCCGGATCCATTCCAATCCTTTTACATCAGCAAGCCGATGTAAAAGATCAGCTAACATTCTTTTTTTATAAATATCGAGGCCGTAATAAGTAAGCTCTTGCGCAATTAACATCACTTCTTTCACTCCACGTCTTACTAATCCCTCCGCTTCTTTTACTATTTCCTCTATTGATTTACTGAGATGACGGCCACGCATAAGGGGTATTGCACAAAATGCACAAGTGCGATTGCAGCCTTCTGAAATTTTCAGGTAAGCATAATGTTGTGGTGTTGCCAGCAACCTTTCGCCGATCAGTTCTGTTTTATAATCCGCTTCAAATTGTTTTAAGATCAATGGCAGCTCCATTGTACCAAACCACGCGTCTACACCTGGTATTTCTTTTTCAAGATCATCACGATAACGGTGACTTAAACAACCTGTCACATATACTTTATCGAGGCGCCCTCGATTTTTTAAGTCGACCTGTTCAAGAATTGTATTGATGGATTCTTCTTTTGCTTTTTCTATAAACCCACAAGTATTAACAACAACAATATTGTGATCTGTTTTCCTATTTTCATGCACAACATCTATCTCATTAGCCAGCAACTGACCGCTCAGCACCTCACTGTCAACCATATTCTTACTGCAGCCAAGCGTGATGATGTTTACCTTATCTTTTCTAAGTGAACGTGTTTTCATTGCGCCGCAAAGTTAAGGGTATGCATCCACTGAATCGAAGGCTGCACCAGCTTTCCGTTACTTCCTGATCCTCACCTGCATGGCATAGTCGTAAGTATCAAGCGAAGTAAATTTGAAGTTGTTTTGAGGAATGAAATTAAGGTAGCTGAATAGCTTTTCTTTCGTAAAACGCTGACTCCAAAAACAGTCTTTTGTGGCTGTGAAAGAATCTTTTTCATCAGTAATAACCGTCATTCCCATTTTCCGATAGGATTCTTCCTGTTTTAATCTTGTTGAATTATTATCCTTATAGCATGCGCCAATGACAATTTCACCGCCCGGATTTAAAAGGTCATATGCACTTCGGAAAATTGAGGTAAATTTTTTATTAGTTGTCAAGTCAAGTTTTTTACCTGATTCTTTATATGAGTCAAAGGGAAAATCATCCGGATAAAAATTACCGGCTGTAAACCATGTAGTGATCACCATATCATACTTCTTTTGCCAGCTTCCGAGATTCGCTGCATCAAAAAAATGAGCTGCCGTTTTATCGTCAATACCAAGCCGATTGATTTCCTCGTTTGAAATCTCAACACAAGCCATTGCATTATCGGTGCCATCATAAAAAGCTACTTTATCCCAAATGTCTTTGATACCGCTCAGGTGTTTAGGTATTCTTGCATTCCCAATTCCAATATCAAGAATCGTAACAGGTGCATAGATACGTTCGGCAACCTCATGAATAGCTTTCTTAAGTTCAATAAACTCTGCCCATTGAGCCTGTAATAAATATTCACTAATATAATTCAGGTCAAATGATACCTTGACAGTATTTTCATTATCATACATGGCCATTTTTAATCCGCTTAAAAAGTTTCGCAATAATTTTTCTTTACAGGGCTTCAATTAAAAAAGCTGTGATTTTACAACCACAGCTTTTACAACGATAAAATTATTTAAAATCTAAACACCAGCGATGCCTGGAAAATAGTTCCCAGCTGGCTGAATTGTGAGCCGTTATAAGCTAACACGGGGTAACGTCCGCTGAACGATAAGAAGCCTTCGAGTAATTCCCTATCAGCTGTATTATTTAATGTAGCCTCCGCCGCCGCATAATTCGGATCACCTGGAGAACCCGTTAACTTTAAATCCCATTTTGGTAGAACATTGAAGATATTGTTTGCAGCAATGTAACCTGAAATCCTGCTTGTAAAATCATACCCTAAATTCAAATCTGTCACAACCGCCGTTTTAAATTCCTGCTTAATATTATTCATTACAGCGCCGCCATTATCGAGATCCTGGAATCTTGTGGGTCCGAATACTGTATTGTTCAGGCTCACACCAAATTTGTTCATTTTATAATCAAATCCAAGTACAGCTTTATATTCAGGACGGCTTTCTGTAAGGATTGATCTGATTTGCGTACTAAGTATTGTTGAGCCTGCATCTGCTATAGCGGGAGGATCATTAGGCGTACCAATGATCTCATTACTCAACGTGTAATTCCCGGCAAGATTTATAGCTAATAAACCGCCGCCTAATGCAATATTTCTGTAGTTCGCAACTAAATCAAGTCCCTGGGTTCTTGTCTCAATACCATTGATGAAAAACTGAATATTAACCACCCCTGCTTGTTGCAAAATTTGATATAGCTGCGAAGTCGGATCGTTGGATCGTATAGAAGAACTTAACACGATCCTGTCCTGGATATTTATATTGTAATAATCCAGTGTAATATTGAAATTTTTAACAGGATTCAATCCCAGGCCTACAGTAAAATTGGTGGATTCTTCTTCTTTGAGTCTTGGTATCCCGAGCAGGAATGCTTGCTTGCTGCGATTATTAAATAATCCTGAAAGCTGTACCAGTCCATTAAAAAATCCTGCCTGGGTAGATTGCGCATAGATCTGGTGCAGTGACGGAGCTCTGAAGCCTGTAGATATTGATGCCCTGACCACTACTTTATCACCTGCGAACTTATATCTTGACGAAGCTTTCCAGACAAAAGAACTTCCATAGTCACTATATTTCTCGGCGCGGACTGCACCATTCAATAAAAATGCGTCTGAAATATCCCAGCTTGCATCAATATATGCACCAAGATTAAACCTGCTGTTGGTAGTTGCATTTTCTTCGCGGATACCAGGAAAAGAATTGGCTCCTTCACCAGAATAAGATGCCGTATCACCTGCAATAATTCTATAGGTCTCACTTCTTACTTCAGTACCAAAGGCAATTGAAAGTTGATCAGAAACAGATTTTGAAATATCATAGTTGCCTACGATATGAGAAAAACGAAAGCCGCCGGGCTTAAAGAACGTGGGACTGGCCGTTCCTATTGATGCATTGACTGTATTTTCAACGGTATACAACTGTTGGTTGCCACCAAAAGTTATGCTGGCATCGTGCTTCCAGCCGCCTTTTGTACTATTAAAACCAAATGTACCGTTATAGTCAAGCAGATCTCCGTCAAAAGTTGGAACATAACCTATGTATCCTTCATACAAAGGATCAGTACCGCCGGTATAATTTGGAGCTCCGGGTATTGGTGTATGCAAAAGACCATAATCCAATCTCCAATAGGGCGGTCTGTAGTTTGCATGGCTATAAACTTTTTTGAATACTAAAGCAGCATTACTGTAGAACTGGGAATTGTCGCCGACAGGCAAACCAAGATTGTAATTGAATTTTGCAGCCTGTGTTTCTCCGGTACCATTGATATTGCCTGCTGTTGGATAAACGTTCAGAAAAGCATCGATCGCCGCATCGGCTGCCGCGGTTCCACCAAATGTTGCCTTCTCAGTAGGTCGGTGAACAGTACCGGAACGGGTTGCGTCATTGACCTGGCTGAAATCAATGGTATAGTTTATAAACCCAGTTGAACCGAAATTGGAACCGCCATTATAAGCAAGGCCATACGTTTCACCATCGCCTTTATGTGTCACGCCTCCGTTAAATGTAAGGGTGCTATATGGAACCCGGTCTTTTAAAATTACATTCATAACACCTGCAATTGCATCTGAACCATATTGGGCAGATGCACCATCTCTTAATATTTCAACCCGTTTAATAGCATCTACTGGTATCGCTGAAAGATCGGCCCCGGTTTCTCCCCGACCCGGGGCAAACTGGACATATAATAATGAACTTAAATTTTTCCTTTTACCATTAATTAAAATAAGTGTCCGGCTCGGACCCAGATTTCGTATCTCATAAGGGTCTAACAAGGTTGTTGCATCATTTACCGGCGTATTGATCGTATTGAAAGAGGGTACACGATACTGCAATTGCTTGTCAAATGATATCTGTGCCGTGGATTTTAAATCTGCCGAGTGCAGTGCATCGATTGGCAAAGGAGTATTTATTGAGCTTCTTGGCAAGGCACGCGTACCGGTCGTAAGAATTACCTCATCTAATTCCCCGGCCGCTTCAACCAGGAGAAAATCAATTGTCGTATTTCCCGAAATTGTTACAGTTTTAGACACCGAGGCAAAGCCTACAAAAGACGCAGTGATTGTTACGGAACCATTGGGAAGTGAGAGTGAGTAATTGCCGTCTGCATCAGTTGACGTGCCCCGCCCCCCGCCGGCAGTAACGGAAGCCCCGGAGATGCCTTTGCCTGAGTTATCGGAAACTTTACCACTAACAGTGTTCTGAGCAAATACTAAAGAGGAGCATAGCATCGTAACGACCGACGCAAGTATCCTCAGTTTGAAGGAGGATTTCATAAACTTTGGTTTTGTTATAAATTAGATTCAAACTGGTGCCCCTTAGGAAAGAAAAAGGATCCGGATGCGATATTAATTTAGGACTATTTTATTGAATAACAAACTAATATTACACAGGTAGGTACCCTTCGACACCTAACACCTAACACTTACTTGTTTTCAGGATTAAATAAACTGTCTACAAACTCATGTTTGTCGAACACAAGCAGATCAGTCATTTTTTCTCCGACGCCGATAAATTTCACAGGTATCTTAAATTGATTAGCGATGGCAAGAACAACGCCACCCTTTGCAGTCCCATCAAGTTTTGTAATTGCTAATGCTGTTACATCAGTAGATGCTGTAAAATGTTTTGCCTGCTCTAATGCATTTTGACCTGTACTTCCGTCCAATACTAACAACACTTCATGTGGTGCATCAGGAATTACTTTTTGGATCACTCTTTTTATTTTGCTTAGCTCCTCCATAAGGTGGGCTTTATTATGCAACCTCCCTGCTGTATCAATCAAAACAACTTCGCTTCCTTTTGCCACTGCACTTTGAGCAGTATCGAAAGCCACCGCTGCCGGATCACTACCCATATCCTGTTTCACGATGGGCACACCAACTCTTTCACTCCAAATGGTAAGTTGCTCAACTGCCGCCGCGCGAAAAGTATCAGCAGCTCCAAGCAAAACATTTTTTCCAGCCTGCTTAAAATTATGAGCCAGTTTGCCGATTGTTGTGGTTTTACCAACACCGTTTACCCCAACCACAAGGATGATATAAGGGGTTGTCGGAAGATCAGAATCAAATGCATAACTATTTGATGCAGGTGCGTCTACCAACAATTGCTCAATTTCTTCCTTCAGGATCCTGTTCAGCTCAGAAGGACTTAGATATTTATCTCGTGCTACCCGCGCCTCGATCTTGTTAATGATCTCAATGGTGGTGTCAACGCCAACGTCTGCACTTACCAACGCATCTTCCAGGTTATCCAGCACTTCCTCGTCAACTGTACTCTTACCTGCCACTGCTTTTGTAAGTTTCGTCAAAAATCCTTCCTTGGTTTTTTGTAAACCCTGGTCAAGCGTTTCTTTTTCTTTGACCCCAAAAAGTTTATTAAGAAATCCCATTTTATTTTTTTATTTCTCTGGATCTGCCACGGTAAAATAGATGATTGTACCAAGAAAGGGAAGAAAAATGACGATTAACGCCCAGATCAATTTCTCGTTCTCACCCGGAAAATCATTTTTTATGATTCTTATTAATGCAAGTATCCAAAAAGTGACGAAAGAAAGAAAAAGTATCGTTGCAATTATTAATCCAATATCGGGAAAACCTGGTTCCATCATTCTTTAAAACTGCAAAAGCTATCCCCCTGCGGCGGACAGCTTTTAATATTAATTCTAACCCATCAATTTTTATTTATTCGCCAGGAACTCTTTCACTTTATCCTTATGCACAATTGTCTCTTTAAACGTGTAAGCTCCTGTTTTCGGGCTGCGAACAGCCTTGATCACTTTGCTCCAGTTCTTTGCTTCGGCTGCTGCTTTTTGGTCTTTTGTCTTGATCGCGGTTTTTGCTGCTTTTGCCATAATGCTGATTTGAAAATTTGATGATTTGAGAATTTGATGTTGAATGTGCTAATCGGCACATCTCCAAATCTCCAAATTGTTATTTTATCTCTTTATGAACAGTCACCTTCTTTAAAATTGGATTGTACTTTTTTAGCTCCAACCTTTCAGGATTGTTCTTCTTATTTTTCTTAGTGATATAACGGCTGGTACCGGGCTTACCACTGTTTTTGTGTTCTGTACATTCTAATATCACCTGTACACGATTACCTTTCTTTGCCATTTTTTACTTTTTACTTTTTTGCTTTAAAGCCTTTGCACAAATGCAATGACTAAATGTGTTGTCCTTCTTTTCTTAATTTCTTTACCACCTTGTAAAGACCATTTTTATTAATTGTGCGGATACCTTCAGTTGACAACTTCAGGGTAATCCATTTGTCTTCTTCGGCCAGGAAAAAACGTTTTGTCTGCAGGTTGGGCAGAAAACGGCGCTTACTCTTGATATTTGAGTGAGAAACATTGTTCCCTGTAACCGGAACCTTACCTGTAACCTGACATACTCTAGCCATACTGAACAAAATTTAGGACGGCAAAGGTAGGGGATTGACTTTAGATTTTCTATTGCAGATTTAAGATTTTTTTCCTCAATTGCGATATCCCACATCATTATCTACACTATTGGCTTTCAACAGCTCAAAGTTAATATTTTGATCCCAGCTGTTGCTCCCTGATTGCCCTTCTGTTGCGACGCTCCGTTCAAGGTTCCGTTCCCTGCTCACCTTTTTTGAATGCCTGTTTTCCATTAGCTTCGCAGCCCAATATTAATCTTAAATCCAAAATCATCATGGCATACGACGTAGTAGTTCTTGGCAGCGGACCCGGCGGTTATGTAGCTGCAATCAGGGCAGCACAACTAGGTTTTAAAACAGCAATTATTGAAAAAGAGAGTCTCGGGGGGATCTGCCTTAACTGGGGTTGTATTCCAACAAAAGCCTTACTTAAAACCGCCCAGGTTTTAGAAGATATAAAGCACTCAAAGGATTTTGGTATTGATGCCAGTGGTACTCCCAATTTTGAAGCTAT
>JAICGN010000101.1 GCA_025923075.1 Chitinophagaceae bacterium | reverse complement strand
TGTTTCATCTTCTTTACCTTCCTCGTATTTCAGGTCATCGTCGTTTAGCTGTGCATATTTTTGCTTTAATTTTCCTTTCCATTCGTTCCAGTGGCCTTTAATTTCCATCTTGTCCATACGAAATAATTTAAGGTTAAAAGATTATTGTTACGCTTAACACGGGTTAAAAACTATGCCAATTAAAGTGTTCTTCTTGGCATAATAATTAATGGTAGTTAAGAAAAGAATCATGGCAAAGAAACCCAGTCCCATCCTGAAAAAGGAAGAAATAAGACAGAATCCTGACAATAAAATTGACCAGGACTTTAAAGGTTACCCACATGGCACAGCAAAAGAGGAAATCATAAAGCCTCAAACGGAAGAAGAGAAAAAAATTGCTGATTTAGATAATAAAGATGGGGAAAAAAGAATCTATAAAAAGCCAGATGAACAGGAGTCAGACGGCTCAGCAAACGCCTTTGACAATAAATAAAAGTGTCTTAATTCTCTTCCGTGGTCAGAACGGGAATGACATTAATAAGGCTTCAACTTCCCTTCGACTCCGCCATCATCTATGGGCGTGATCCCTAATGCACCCATTGCAAACTTTATGAGTGAAACCATTTTATTGTTTTTTGTATCCCAATAATAAGCATCTTCGGGTGTCACTTTTATCAATGAGATAGTTGGATCATCTTTCCCCTCCTTAAACCATGTTTTTGCCATGGGCGTCCAAAGTTTTTCAATTTTTGAACGATCATTTACGATCTCAGCAGTTCCATAGATGCTTAGATATTCATAGTTACCCGTGTGAGAATAAAATAATTGAACTTGCGCGTCTTTTTCAATGTCCCTGTTCTTATCACTATTCCTGTCACTCATGAACCAGATATTCCCTTCTTCATCCACCTCCTGTGTGGCCATCGGTCTTCCCATTAACGGCAATTTTGCCAGATCGGTAACGAACATGCAGATATTGGCGTCTTTGGCGATCCCGCGGATCTTTTCAATCGCATCGTTTGCGGTAAGGTTTTTTACATCTCCCATAGTAAGTGTTTTCTTAACCTGAACAATAATTGTTCCCAACAAGTTCGCGGTATGAATAGATCCCGACAGGTAGGTATATGTGGAATAACCGAAACAGGATTGGGCTGTAAACCTTTCAGTAACCCCATCTGTTTGAGGTTTGGGGTGACGAATTTTGCTTTCGTTAAACAAAATCAGCCAGCAATATTATTCGCAATTATCGCCCGGGTAATATAAGAGGATGTAGCCCTGCTGCGCCTGAGAAGGCTTTAGAGTGGGTGAGTGCTAATCGAGTAGAACTACTAATTAAATCTTAACTAGGAAATGTCAGCCACCTGCATGAAATTTTCTAACTTCATGATGTAATTGATATTTTATGCGACGACTTTTCGTATTGACTTTTTCCTTTCTGATTTATAGTATTGGTAATGCACAGACCTTAAAATATGTAATTTTTTCGGGCGGTGCAGAATTATCATCTCTTGCCTATATTACCAATCAGCAAATCGTTATAAAAATTTCAGAGGACGGCAACGTGCTAGAGTGGGGAAATGAATTGGAGCCGGGCCGCTTTTATTCGCAACCGGGAAGGTTACAGCAATATATGGGCAGAGTTGAATTTTATGAAAAACAGTTCGATTCAATCCTCAACGGCAAACTAAAAAATATTGGCATCACTTCCATTACGTATTATGGGTCGTATGAAAATAAGGCGCTGGTAGGCAAAGTGAAAACTATCGGCAACTTATGGTTTGACTATTATACCGATTTTGAAAATGAATCGGTTCGAGGCAAG
Organism: Chitinophagaceae bacterium; assembly: GCA_025923075.1. Classification (GTDB taxonomy): domain Bacteria; phylum Bacteroidota; class Bacteroidia; order Chitinophagales; family Chitinophagaceae; genus VBAS01. The sequence goes on along the minus strand of JAICGN010000101.1, from coordinate 14,516 downwards.
CTAAAAACAGCCGGACAAAAAAACCTTGCCTACTACACTTCATTTGACAACGAGGCATACAGGGGGAAGATAAAACTGTTGGGAAATAATACGATAACCTACTACTCTACATTTGATGATAAATCTATCCGCGGAAAAATAAAAAGCATCGGCCAATTTAACTACTCTTGGTACACATCGCTTGACCGGCAGGGATACCAGGGTGGGCTGAAATCAGGCTATCAACATCAAATGATAGAAGGTGTTACTTACATTATCTGGTAGTGTAAATTCGCCGCCAGGGCCGGACACATCACTCTTCAGGTTTCTTTAATTTTTTGTCCTCTTGCTTCTGAACAGATCTTAACGCTTTTTGCACTTCTGCTATCAGTTTGTGCAATCGTCTTTCATGTTTTTCCAGTATTTTTTTTGTTGCTGAGGCTGTACTGTCAAAATAACGGTTGGCTTCATACAGGTGGAAATTGAACTGACCGGCTTCTTCATCCAGTCTTTGTAACAATTGCCATAGATTTTCTTTTTTCTTCATACCTAATGGACCCAATCAAATTTTAAGCCGGGACAATTACGTTTGAAATTTAAATTTACAATCAACGATTAAATTTCGGTGTTTACTTATTTCTTACTGATCCTGTAAAGATTTCCCGAATCAGTAATAGCAAATAACATATCATTAAAATATGCTACATCCCTGAATCTTTCTTTCTTGTCCTCCAGTAATCTTTCTTCACCCACTACTTTATTGTTTTCAATAACAAGCCGTGCAATATGCGCACTGCTTAGTCCGCCGATGAACAAATTGTTCTTCCATTCCGGAATGCTATTGCCCCGGTAAAAGACCATCCCGCCGGGTGAAAGGACAGGATCCCAGTAATAGACAGGCTGTTCCATTCCTTCTTTTTGCTGTATGCCATCACCCACTTTTCCGCCGCCATATTCTATTCCATACGTAATAGTTGGCCAGCCATAATTTTTTCCTGCCCTGATTATATTTACTTCATCGCCACCTCTCGGTCCAAATTCTGCCTCCCACAATTCACCTGTTACGGGATGAATGTCGAGGCTTTGTGCGTTACGTATTCCATAAGCAAAAATTTCAGGCATTGCATCCTTTTGATTGATAAAAGGATTCCCGGGAGCTGGCTTACCGTCTTTTGTTATTTTAAAAATTTTGCCAAGACCTGAATTCAGCCATTGCGCCTGTTTTCTGCCTTCCATTATAGATCTTTCACCGGTGCTTACAAAAAGATTTTCATCTTTATCAAACACGAGCCTTGAACCATAATGCAAACTGCTTCTTAAAGCAGGCGTTGCGCGGAAAATAACAATTGGGTTTTGAATTTTTGATTGTGCTTCATCAAGCACGCCTTTGGCCACAGCCATTAAGTTACCCCCGCCATATTTTTCTGAAAATGACCAATAGATAATTTTATTTTTAGTAAAGTTGGGATCCAATGCAACATCAAGCATGCCACCTTGCCCGGATGGATCAACTTCCGGAAAGCCAGTGATTTTTTTTACAACAGCACCATTCGCATCAAGAATCTGCATTGAGCCTCTTCTGTCAGTGATTAAAAATCGTCCACCAGGCATCGGGACGACAGCCCAGGGCACACCTAACTTATCGGCTATCTTTTCTACTTTATAAGCCGTCTTTGTTTTTACACCGGCTACTCTTGTTTGTCCCTTTTGAGCCGGTTTGTAATTCGTATTTGGATTTTGAGTTTCAACCGGTGGATTTTGTCCTGAACAACCAAATGAATTAATAATGAATACCGGGATGCCTAGAATAATTTTTGCTTTCATAATTCAAAATATTGATCTGATCCGTAAAAATAGCAATTACTAAACTAAAATGTTTACCTGATTATTTGGTCGGTGAATACCGCGGATACAAAAGTTATATTTGCTAAAAATCAACATCATGCCATTGCGACCTCTTACAATTATATTCATTCTATTCAATTGTATTTCTGTTATGGCGCAGAAAGATTCTTCTGCACCAAAACCTATGCGCGTTGCAGTTGTAGGCCTCGTGCATGCCCATGTCCACTGGATACTCGCAAGAGAAAATAAAGGTGATATAGAAATTGTTGGCATTGCTGAACCTAATCGTTCCCTGGCAGAAGCTTATTCAAAGCAACATGGATATAATATGAATATTGTGTACAGTACAATGGAAGAGATGATTTTAAAAACAAGGCCTGAAGCTGTATTCGCTTTTAACAGTATCTATGATCATTTAAGAACAGTGGAGTATTGTGCGCCCCGCGGCATTCATGTCATGGTGGAAAAACCATTAGCGGTCAGTGATGAACATGCGACAAAAATGCTTGCTTTGGCAAAAAAATATAATATTCATTTGCTCACAAATTATGAAACGACGTGGTATGGCTCGAATGCAAAGGCTTACCAGATCATCAAAGAGGATAAAATGATCGGGGATATTCGTAAAATCGTTTTTCATACAGGTCATCCCGGCCCCGTTGAAATTGGATGCAATCCTGAATTCCTTGAATGGCTTACTGATCCTGTCTTGAATGGTGGCGGTGCAATAACGGATTTTGGTTGTTATGGCGCTGACATTGCAACCTGGCTTATGAATGGAGAAGCCCCTCTAACTGTAACTGCAATTACACAACAAATAAAGCCTGAGCTGTATCCTAAAGTTGACGATGAGGCAACAATTATTCTGACTTATAAAAAAACACAGGTGATTATACAGGCCTCATGGAATTGGCCCTATGGTCGCAAAGACATGTATGTATATGGAAAAACCGGTTTTGTATTTTGCAAGGATGGAACGAACATGCAGCTAAAAGAAAATGAAAAGAAAGAAACGCAAACACTTACGGCTTCTGCTTTGAGCAATGACCGTAATGATCCCTTTGTTTATTTTGTAAATGTGATACGCGGGAAAATTAAAATGGATAAATATGATCTTTCTGCTCCTGCTACCAACGAGATGGTTATGAAGATCCTTGATGCAGCAAAACATTCTGCCACGACAGGTAAGACAGTGATCTGGACTGAATATTATAAAAAGTAAAGATTCGAAAGTCAAAAGTCAAAAGTGCGGATTATAATTATTTTCTATAGTTGCCTGGTGATGGCATGTGTTTCATCATCTGCTCAGAAAGCAAACCCCATTCCTGTAATATTTGATAGTGATATGGGCCCTGACTACGACGATGTCGGCGCTATCACATTATTACATGCATTTGCCGATAGTGGTTATGTAAAAATTCTTGCAACGATTGCCAGCACAAAGTATGAAGGCGTCGCCTCAGTCTTTGATGTATTGAATACCTATTTTAAGAGACCCGATATATTAATTGGTGTTCCAAAAGGAAAGGCACTTGAATTAAAAGATAGCCAGCACTGGACAGATACACTGCTGTTAAACTACCCTCATAGCATAAAAAAGAATGCAGAAGCATTAAGCGCATTAGAAGCTTACAGGAGATTATTGGCATCGCAGCCAGACAGATCGGTAACAATTATAACAGTTGGATTTCTTACTAATATCGCTGATCTGCTCCAATCAGTGCCGGACAAATATTCAAACCTGAATGGGAGAGATCTCGTAATGCAAAAAGTGAAACAATTAGTATGCATGGCAGGTGGCTTTCCTTCAGGAAATGAGTTTAACGTCAGAATGGATGCAGCTGCGTCTAAAACTGTGTTTGATAACTGGCCGACACCGGTATTACTCAGCGGTGTTGAGATCGGATTTACAATACTAACAGGGTTGCCTTTGGTAAATGACCGATCGATCAAGCAGAGTCCTGTGCAAGATGTGTATCGGATCTGTATCCCGTTGGCTCAGCAGGATAGTGCCGGAAGAATGAGCTGGGATCAAACAGCGGTACTGATTGCCGTGAAAGGTTACCGCCCCTGGTGGAATATTGAGACAGGCAAAATGATCGTTGCGGACAATGGAAGCAACACATGGTCAAAAGAATCTTCACTTCAGAGTTATCTTACACCAGCCCAGTCTCCGCATATTGTACAGGAGCTAATTAATAAGTTGATGAAGCACCAGCCAATGAGCAGAGCAAAAACCAAAAGTAAAAATTCAAAATCGTGACTGCCAGATTTTTGACACAAAAGTTGTCCTCATAACTTTTGACTTTTTCTTATTTAAGTTATTTACTTCATTGTTATCACTCGGATTACGTTGTTCACATGCGTTGTAATGGCATAATAAATGTAGTAGAGTCTTTGAATCATAAATTATTATCTCATGAAAAAAATAAACTGGCTATTAATTCTTATGATAGCCACCTGCAGCGCTACAGTTTCAGTTTCCTGTAAGAATAAAAAAACCGACTCGACTACTCAACAGGATAAAACAACAAGCACACCTGAAATTAGCCCTGATGCCACGCTTCGCACCTCAGTTGATAACGTCATCAAGGCCTATGACGGGGTCCAGGCTGACGTAAAAGATGGTGTAATCACACTTCGTGGTAATATTAAGCAGGATGATCTCCAAACACTGATAATGAAAGTACAGGAACTAAAACCGAAAAAAGTAGAAAACCAATTAGTGATCAAATCATAAAATGAAATATTTATGAAACTACAACAAAAGTATGACGAGCTGATCCGCACTGCCCGTTCAGCCGGAATACAAAACCTGCAGGTACGGGAGCACGAAAATGTGCTTTATATAGACGGGCAGGCACCCTCGCAACAGGTAAAGCAGCAGCTTTGGGATATATATGGAAAAATCGATCCCAACTATCGTTCTGCGGACGTCGTAATGAACGTGGCAGTAGCGTCAACCGTTGCACCCGCTGCACAGGAATATGAAGTTGTAAAAGGCGATAACCTTTCTAAAATCGGGAAGCGCTTTGGTGTAAGCTGGAAAGAAATCTATGAAGCAAATAAAACCCTGATAAAAGACCCGGACTTGATACAACCGGGCTGGAAACTAAAGATCCCACAAAAAGCTTAATCAAACAATTCAATATGGAAAAAGGCGCCTATTTGGGCGCCATATCATCGATTGCTACAGCCGATCATTCTGCCAGTGATGAAGAAATAGAATATATCATGGCGATTGCCGATACCGCAGATCTGTCCCCTGAACAAAAAAGGGCTGTTCACCGTGCAGCGACAGAACTGACCGGCCAGGAGTTAAAAAAATGTCTTGACATTTTAAAAAATAGTGATCTCAAGTACTCATTGGTTACAGATCTGATAAGCTTTGCGGAATCTGATAAAAAATATTCTGAGGAAGAGAAAGCGAATGTTGAGAAAATTTCCCAATATCTCGGCATCAACGAGCAGCAGTTTAACTTGCTTGACCAGTTTGTGAAAAAAACCGCCGAGACACAGCCCGAACCTGAAGAAATAAATAAACCGAGTGTTTTGTCAAAGCTTGGGCTTGAACAGAAATTTCAAAACTCGGGCATTAATATTAGCAGCCTCACAAAAGGGTTGTTAGGGATTGCCGCGCCGATAATCCTTGCCAATCTGATGCGTGGAAGGCAGGGCAGAGGAATGGGTTCTTCATTAAATCCATTCAATATGGTGGCAGCGGTGGTGGTGGATTGGGTTCAATTATTTCCATGCTAAGCGGCGGCCGCGGATTTTCAAGCACAGGTAATATGTTTAACAGGGTCTTTGGAGCATAACGTTTTTGTCATCCTGAGCTTTCGAAGGATGAATTATGAGTTATGGATGTTTAGGCATTCATAACTCATTTTTTGTTGACATATCTGCATGATCACCTTAATGCCTTTGTCGAAAAGCTGCTTCCTCTGCCGGTATTAGAATGGTGATGTTCCTGTTCTTACCTAGCATCTGTATCGCAGATGACCCACCTAATGACCTTGCCTTGGTCGGAAGGAAGGTCCCAATTGAAGTTCGATAAGATGCTATGCACATTCTGACCAAATCAATTCACCATTCCTCATCCTGGAACCTTTCAACACTATCACTTTTTATTTCTTATTATTCTTCTTTCCTTTACAACATACTTTCAAAACTTTTGTATGTCAAACAACCGGAAAAAATTTATTCAGCAGTTGGGTGCTGGCCTATTGATCACCGGCTTTCCCTCGGTTGCATCAGCGGGCAATTTCCTATATGAAGAAATTGATCTGAAGGATTTTGAAAATGACGGGGCAGCTGATGATGAGAAGTACTGGAAACGCATTGCTCATAAATACTATATAGTTTCGAAAGATTATATCAATCTTGAAAACGGCTATTATGGTATACAGCCCAGGCCGGTGTTGCAGGCATTTTACAAAAATATTACACATGCCAATACAGAAGGAGCAAGGTTTGCCAGGAAAGTTTATCCGGAGTTATCTGTCACAATAAAAAACGAGCTGGCGAATTTTCTGCAGGTATCAGCTGATGAGATCATCATTACACGCAATGCGACAGAGGCACTGAACATCGCCATACAAGGTTATCCATTTAAACCAGGAGATGAAGTATTGATCAACCAGCTGGATTATTTCAGCATGATAGAAGCATTCAGGTTACTGGAAAAAAGAAACCATATAAAAGTAAATGCATTCGATATGCCTTTACTGCCTGTAACTGAAGATGAAATTGTTGAATTATACAGCCAACTGATCACCGACAAGACAAGAGTGATCTTATTGACGCATGTTTCAAATATCAATGGCTTGATTGTGCCGGTGGCAAAAATTGCCGCCATCGCAAAGCAAAAGGGGATTGATACTATCACTGATTCAGCACATGCATTGGGACAAGTGCCATTCAGCTTGCCTGCCCTGGGTTCTGATTTTGTTGGGATGAACCTGCATAAATGGATCGGTAACCCAATTGGGGCAGGGGTACTATACATAAAGAAAGAACGGATAAGGGAAATGAGTGTTTTGTTTGGAGATGTAAATACAGCAGAAGAGAATATCAGCAAACTGGCTCATTTTGGTACCACGCCGTTTGCTGTCACCATGACAATACCTGATAGTATCGCGTTTCATAAGCTTATGGATGTGGAAAAAATTTCACGGCGACTTCATTATTTGAAATCTATTTGGATAACCGAATTGGAAAAAAATGATGCCGTTGAAATAGTAACCCCAAAGGACATGTCATGTGCCATTGCTTCATTTCGTGTCAGGGATAAAAAAGTTGCCGATGTTGCCGACTATTTGTTCAAGCAACATAAAGTACTTACGGTAAACAGGGCATTGGGTAAAGAAGGCTGTATCCGTGTTACTCCATCGGTATACACTTCAGCCGATGATATACGAAAGTTTACGACAGGAGTAAAAGCATATACCGGGTGATTTGGAATGAATTATTTTGCAAAAAATCAAAACTGGCATTGTTTTCTAAGGGTATGTCTATCGGGTAACCTCACCTGTTCAACTAGATTTCGTTCATGGGAAAAATAACTTTTTACTTTGTTTTGATTTTATTGTTGCTACCATTCTCAATTGTTGCACAATTAAATACCTTAAATGCGACAAAAACTCTTTTAAAGGAAGAGAAGAATAGGTTTTTCCGGGAACTGAGTAAAAGTCAGCTTGATCCGAACATTACTTCCAACCTTAAGCATTTTGCAGTATTTGAAGTTGATAGTATTCAGGAAGCGATTATTTCAGGTAACACAACAAATGATGCGGAAAAAGAAAAAGCACTACGAAGCCTGTTTAGTTTCCTGAAAGTCCTCAGCAATAATATTTATCAACCTAAATTAGAAATGTATGCTATTCCGGGCACAATTGAGTCTTACAAAAATATTTTAAGATCGCTGCTTCATCACAAACCAATTACTGATGAATTAAGCAGGATAAGTTCGTGGAGCAGTCAGTCGCTGGCAAAGGCTTTTACGCAATACAGCGAGTCTGATCTGCTTGAGGATGTCGCGGTTTATAAGAGGGTTTCTGCTTCGCCTGAACATATCTTGCCATTCCTGGAAAATAAACCTGCTTTTCGCTTTGCCGATTCTCTGCTACTAACAATCGCGGCCCATGATCCCATGAAGATGAGTGCGTACATCCTTAAGAAGCGCACGGCTTTGCAAAATCGTATTCGTAATAAAAGAAACATCTACCTGCAACAGATAGTATCGCTCACAGGAGATCGGAATGCGCGTGAACTCATGCCATTCATAGTTCAATTAGCGGAAAATAGAGTTACCCAGGAAGAAATAATCAAAAAAAGAACTGAGGTTAAAGCTTATTTTCAATTCCTGGTCAATGCATTGAAAGAAGAATTGAATGCACCTGCTGATGCTTCATTTATCTTTCATAAGGCGTTGCGGAACGGTATAAAAGAAAAATCTTTTGCATTTTATGTGAACCAGATAAATGAGCAACATAGCTCGGCTGATGCTATTCGTTTTGCATCGGTGAAAGATCTTCGTCCTGAAGATCTTTATTACATAATTACCAGTTCGGAAGATGAAATGTACACGTCAAGTTATCTCGGATTGTATAAGCGGTTAATGGAGAATTTCAAAAATGGGTCAGCAGATTCCCTGTTCACCCTGGTTAACTATGATAATTTCCGAACGTTTATGCGGATAGCGGCAAATTATAATACGCTCACAGATTTTTTGACCCGGATGCCCCTTACAAGAGCCGCAGATTTGATCAAGCTTTTCATTTCAGGAATTGAAAGCGATACAGACACAGGTCTGGAAAAGGCTATGGATGTCGCCGATTCTTTTACAGGACTTGATTCAGCTGTCGTAATAAGTGAGCTTATTAAAAATGAAATAGGATCAAATCTTATCCGGTGCGTATCCGGCCAATTGCATTTTGGGAGCCGTTTATACAATATCTTATTACAGGTTTTTGATCTTGTTAAACAAAAAGATCCGACGAATATGCTTTGGGACTTCCTCGGCAATTATCAGACCCTTGATGGCAAGACATTACAGAATAAAAATGGTGAAATTGTGGAATTGGTCCTATTCTACGGTGATGAAGATGGAACGTCTTCTTTTAATAACTTCCTTGGCTTATTTAAGGACACTTCAAAATGGCAGACATCGAAAAATGAATACTGGGTAAACATTCGATCTCTTTCAGATCAACCTATTAGTATTTATGCTAACCTACCGCTTGATTATAAGCAGGAACTGGATCTGCGGGCACAGGATGAATTGGTTAGTTTTTTAGATCAGCAATCGATAGAACCCTCTGTTGTGATTCATCGTGGTCATAGTTATCATATGGATAAAACGTTGAAAAAATTGAGGCCGTCTGTCAAGCTGGCGATCTTAGGTTCCTGCGGAGGTAATAAAAATATCATAAGCGTCGCTACTATCAGCCCGGATGCACAGATCATTGTTTCAAAAAAGACAGGATCAAAACTTATCAATGATCCAATGATCGATGTGATCAATGAAAATTTGCAAAATCGGGGCGAGCTTAATTGGACAGAGATATGGCAGCAACTATCCGATCAATTCAGTAAAGATGAGTTTAGACTCAATCTTTTCAACGAATATATCCCTCCGGCAAGGAATGTCAGCCTGTTTGTTCTTAAACTTTTTAACTATTATAAAAAGTTTGCTTAGCGCCAGGCTGACGCCTTATTGACTTGTAAAAAAATAGTCATAGCTTAGAACCTTTCCTTATTCAATTGGTACTTTGTTACCTTAAAACAAACGTCATGAAAAAACTAATCTTCTTGGTTGCACTATTTAGCGTTGTAAAAATTGCTTCCGCACAAGACAAACAACAAATTGAAAAAGCTTGCCTGAATTATATAGAAGGGTTTTATGAAGGCGATACAACGAAACTTATAGCAGCGCTTAAACCTTCGCTATACAAATTTGGGTACTGGAAAAATGACAAAACGGGCAATTATGATCCCGATGGGCAAATGACATACCGGGCGGCGCTTGATTATGCAAAAAACGTGATGGCGAAAAAGAATTTTGCAAAAGCTGATGCACCCAAAAAAGTGGAAGTGCTTGATGTTTTGAACACAATTGCCGCTGCAAAAATCAATGCATGGTGGGGTGTAGATTATATCTTGCTTGCCAAGCAGGGTGGCAAATGGATGATAGAGCAGGTGTTGTGGGAAGGACCACCTGCCAAGTAGATCCAGATCATTTGATCAACCTCATCCTGTATGCATTCATTGCAGTCAGGCCTAACTTTTTTATTAAGCGACTGTTTACGAACACGCCGACAGGAGCTCCAATAATTGGTACCAGCTGCGCCATTTTTGCCAGGTCAATGTAGTCCCTGTATTCCTGCTGGAAATTTCTCCATTCGAACTGATTGATATCTTCCGGAAGTGAGTTGCGTTTTGTATCCCAATCAGTCATTTTAAGGTAAACACTTTTCCTGTGTGCATCACTTGAAAAAGCAAGTTCAAAAATATGAAGTATATACACCCGTTCTTTGTAGTCATGAACATTAAAACCATATAAAGCAGCAATATCAAAAAGTAATTTTAATTTAATCCCAATAAGAATTGGGAAATCAGCAAGTCCTAATAGAATTCCCCCGGCGCCGGTGATACCGCCTTCAACGGCCGCCGTGTTTCTATACTTTTCTATTTTTTTCCGTACTGCATCTTCACGATCTCTCAAGCTTGCATTTAATAACGTTTCTGCGGTTGTATGTTTAGCGCCAAATAGAACACCGCGTATCATTTGTTTTATCGTAGCTGTTATCGCACTATGCACTTTTTCAGGGATCCAGCTATTTACCTTGGTTTGAATCCTTTTTGATAAGCTATTGAACAAACCAGGTCTTTTGAGCATTTTTTTTTGCCAGTTCTTCAATTCAGTGCTTACCACCTCTTCGTAATCGGTCATTTTGAAATTATTTAGGTAAAGTTAGTCCAGTTCATATGAAAGGCTTTCAAAGACTCCCGAACAGATGTTTTGTTGTTTTAAGCAAAAAATTATCTATCACATGATACAGGTAGCATTAAGGTATTGAGTCGTATAAATTGTAGCTAATTATACGGTGGGAAAGTACTTTGTATTTAAAGACCGGTTTTCTATCTTTCGCTCCTGCAATAATTGTATATGACAAAGAAATCCAATTGCCGGGCGCTGTTACTTGTTATTTTTTCAATTACTTTTCTCAGTATCAGCGCACGGGATGTAAAACCGGATACTGTAAGACTTGGCATTTATATTACAAGTATACATGATATCGACTTTAAACAGAAAGAGTATAGCACTAATTTCTGGATATGGTTAAAATATAATAGAAAAGAGTTTGATTTTTACAACAATCTCGAAGTGCCCCAGGCAAAGTCTGTAACCAAATCATTTGTAACAGTGGATAGCTCTGATGGCAGGATATATATGCAAATGAAGTTGCAATGTGTAATGAAAGATTCTTGGAGAATTGAGAACTTCCCTTTTGACCGGCAAAACCTCCGTATTTCCTTTGAAAATTCTCAATTCGATTCTAAGGATATGGTTTTTGTAGCCGACACGGTCGGACAACATTTTGATCACCGCTTCACCTTGCGGGGATGGTCCATTGATAGTTGCGTGATCTCCACAGGAACCAAAGTATACGAAACGGGTTTTGGTGATGAAGAACTTGCCAAACCACGTACGGAATACAGCGCATTCAGGACCAGGCTGGTTATAAAAAGAGATGCTTCCGGATTGTTTTGGAAAATGTTCTTAGGCATGTATATCGCCTTTCTTATATCCTATGTATGTTTTTACATACACGCGGATGGAATGGATTCCCGCTTTGGATTAGGAGTCGGTTCGCTGTTTGCTGTAATAGGTAACAAGTATATCATTGATTCTGCATTGCCTGAATCCAGTTCATTTACATTAGTTGATTTGCTCCATGGGCTTACATTATTCTTTATTTTAGCTACCATTGCAGCCAATGCCTATTCATTAAATCTTATAAAAAAAGATAAAACCGCAAAAGCCTATAAGTTCGATATTCTTGCTTCACGGATTGTATTGGTTGCATATGTGATGTTGAATATATGGTTTATATGGAAAGCGAGTAAAGGGTAGATTAATAATTATACGATGAAATGAAGCCAAGAACGATCGAGGAATATATTTATTCTACTTCTCCCGAGGTGCAGGAGAAATTGTGGCCGCTTCATGAAGCTATTCGTGCTGCCGCTCCTGGCGCAACAGAAACGTTGAAATGGAGTATGCCTGCTTACTCTTATCAAAAAATTCTTGTTTCGTTTGCCGCCTGCAAAAAGCACATTGGATTCTATCCCATGGAATCTGCTGTAAAGGCGTTTACGAAAGACCTTGCAAAATATCAAACAACAGCGGGGTCTATACAGTTCCCGCTGGACAAACCACTGCCTTTGGCCTTAATCAAAAGAATCGTAAGATTCAGGGTCAAAGAAAGTAAGGATGGAACTATTAAATGGCGAGCATAAGCAAAAGCTACTTGATCTTTTTAAACTCCACATTTGTTTGTTTTTGTACTGCTCGGCCACCCTGCAATTGACATTACAGCTCCCCAATCCCTTAACCCACTTTTATGCTGCATCATATGGCGGAGCGTAATTATATTGCCATAATCAGGCCGCTCAGGAATATGTTTCCTTACATCATTATCAATTGATAATTTACCCTGTTGCTCCAATAATAGATTGGCGCCAGCAGTAAATTGCTTGGACACCGGTCCCGCCGCCGTAATTGATTCCTGGTCAATGGAACATTATGTTCCGGGTCAGCCATACCCCAGGTTTTTGAAAAGATAACTGCTCCGTGGCGGCTAATGGCGAGTTGAGTACCCGGGTTGGTCGGTTTATATCTGGCAAAGATCTTTTTCGATTTGTAAAGCGCTATCCTGCCAGCTTTAGGTAGTAGTATACAGTGAAACGGTAGAAAAGAAGATCGATAGAATGTGTTTTTCCATATCCGATAATTACAAATAAATGTACAGGGAATTGTCCGACTCAGGCGTTTCCATACCTATGGTACTTCAAGTCGGACACGACTAAAATTTCCGGGTTACAAAAAATTGAAGGACTGGTGACACGATCCAGCTAATTGGGCTATGATATTTAAAGTGTAAGTTGTAACTTTAGGCCGGTAGCCATTCTACCGGTATGGTTATTGTTGAATTAGTTTACCGGCTCCATGAAAAGTCTCACCCCAATATTCTTCTAAAGCCCCGTCCTGATAATTGAAAATCAAAGATCAAAAGGTTTATGAGGGGATTTTTACTTACAATAGCTGCTTTCATACTTGCAAACAATGTTTACAGCCAGGGATTTTCGGCTAAAGATGTCCTTTTTGCATCATCACTTTCCACAAAAAAGCTGGACGCTTACTTAAACAAGAAACATTTTGTGCCTGCAGGTAGCAGATCACAGAATGGTACTCTTGTGAATATTTATAGCCCGAAACCAGAAAAGAAGAAGAAGAAGAAGAAAGGGAAAGATACGCTGAACATTAAGCCCATTACGCGAACTGTCGAATGGTCTCAGCTCAAAGAAAATTTCTCATTTACCTACCTTACTTCCCTGAAAGATGAGTTCGACGAAAACGTGAAAATACTAAAGGAGGCAGGTTTTTTTTGCGGGAATGAAAAAGACAGTGTTGCTGTTTTATTCCAAAGAAGAAATGTAACAGTGCAGACTCGCCTGATTAAAGAACCGACAGGGGATACGTTATACTCATTATTTTATCAACAACATGAAGTCCCATTACCTGAAACGATTCAAGTCGCTGAAGACTTATTACAGTTTTATTCGCATGAATTTCTTGTCAGTGTTTTTGGAGAAAGAAATGTGATAAGAGATGTTTATTATTTTTCTGAAAAAGAATTTTCAAAATGTTCTGTTCTGTTTCCGAAAACCAGCAGGCAAGCTGTTTTTATTTGGGAGGATGAAAATAATCTTTGTAAACCGGCTTACCTGCTAATCGGTGGCAATACGAATAATGCCAGTTCAGTAAGCTATGATGGAGTGATCGATGAAAATGTCTGGCATTCGAAAGATGGCATCTATTCAGGAATGAGTCTTAATAGTCTGATCAGACTTAATGGAAATAGTTTCAAGTTTTATGGGAAGAACTCAAAATTTCCTTATATGATCGTTCCGGAAAATAATGGCACACTGAATTTTAAGAAAAGCCGCGTAGTATTGGGGTGTCTTAACCCTACCGGATCGTCATTATTGAATAATTCTACCGTCAGCGCAGAAGATATCATGTCAGATAATCTCGGGCTGTATGTTTTCATGATCATGCTTATGCCCTCTACAAACTAGAACGAAGACTCTCCTTTCGTTTTATTCCAGATATTTTTGTTGGACAAGGCCGGTATTATCGGTAAAATCATCTCCCCAAATGTTCGTGCCCGCATATCAAGGAAAATTTGCCACACTCATAAGTATCACATTCACTGTAACTGGCATTAGAAAAACTAACAGGCATCATTATTGTTTTAGTAGCTATAGATGAAAAAGATTGTTTAACCTTTTTAAAATTTTGTCTATGAAAAAAATATTTTTCGCAGCAGTAATCCTGGCCGCTGCTTATACGGCGAGTGCACAAGAAGTGGTGACGTATAAAAATTCAAGCGAGGTTGATTATA
>JAICGN010000100.1 GCA_025923075.1 Chitinophagaceae bacterium | reverse complement strand
GCAATTCTTTGTTTACTTCGGAAAAATTATTGACGAAGTTTAACGGATTTTGAATTTCGTGGGCAATGCCTGCAGTTAGTTCTCCCAAAGAAGCCATTTTTTCTGATTGCACCAACTGCGCCTGTGTCTGTTTCAGGTCAACCAATGTATTTTCAATCTGCTCTTTGGCTAATTCCAGTTTATTAAAATCTTCATATCGTGCATAAGCAATGGCAAATGCATCGGCGAGATTTTGTACCAATTGCAATTCATCATCATTGAGCGGAGTTTCATTCCCTACATATAAAATGCCCTGTAAAAAAGGAAGCAGGTGCAAATAGAGATTCTTCGGTCGGTTTTCCGTGAGGTAGGTATTGGTAGATGAAACCGCACCTTGTTCCACCAGGTGTTTTGTTTGTTCGATAAACATTGCCTCATCCCAATGTGCCTTGTACATTTCTTTTCTGCGCCAATAAGGCAACGCCTCCGCTATAATTGACACAGTAGAAATAGCTGAAGTGAAAGATGCATTTGCTTTTCCATCGGGTGTCGATAAAAATGTATGCACTTGCTGTCGCGCTTCATCAATAATAAAAACACCACAGCGTATAAATGGAACGCCGAGTGTTTTTAATTCATTCCATATTAACGGTGTTATTCTTTCCAGGTCACTTGTTGTACGCATGGAAGCTATTTCTGCACGGACCCTGTCAACCGATGCCTGCTTAATAGCTTCCCTTGCCTGTGCCTCTGATTTTTGAAGATCAAGAAATCTGGTATAGGTTTGATCAAAAACTTTGGCAAAGCGTTTGAAAACATCGTGCATTTCGGGGAAATGCTCATAGGTAATGAAGACCAGGTTGCCATGAGAAAAATTAGCTAGATGATCAATTTGAAAAGTGGGAAAACTTAAGCCGGCATCCAACATGTTTTGCAACAATTCCCGCATACCTGGAAGTGACATCATATAGCGGTAATGATCCGCTTGAAATTCACCTTCTTTTTCATACACAAAAAGTTCATCGCCTCTTTTTCTTGATTCATTGAAGGAAATAAAAACCGGGTGCTCCGTTAGCGGGATCTTGCAAGGGGCAAGGATCTCTCCATCCGGACTACCCGGAAACCAGGTAAATTCCTTATCCCCAATTTCCCAGATGCCAAATCCACACACCCATTGAGGTACACCCAACGCTTTCACTTGTTGAAATAATACGGTGGCCACTTCAGCCAGTTCTGCGCTTCGCTGCATAGCCATTGTTCTGCTTCTTACTCTTTCTAAAGCTGCTTCAATTTTTGCTTCTCTTGCCTGTGCTTCTGCTTTTTGCAAATCGAGGAAGCGGGTATAAGTAAGGTCAAATACTCCGGCAAATCTTTCTAACAGCTGCACAGATTCAGCAGACTGTGGTTCCGGTGTGGTCACTCCAATTACACCTTTGGAAAAACAGCCAATGGTTTGAACTCTGCGTTCTTCCATTATGCCTTCCGCAACAGGCATTCCCGTTGATTTCAGGAAACTAATATATTGCTTAAGTTCGTCACCAGACAGATCAATTACCACTGATTTCCTTTTTTCTTTCCATGCAGCAATGATCTTGCTGATGACTGTTGGTTCGTCGGCAGAAACTTTAATAAGTTTATTCAGTTGATTGCCTCCCTGGTTTGTTCCCCATATATCAATAATACCTTCTTGTTCCTCATCAAAAGTGGCAATGAAAATTCTTTCAGGAGCTTCACCCAATTCTTTGAACTGATTAAAAAGTACAAAAGCAGTTTCAGAAAGATGATCACTGTGCTGCATGGCCATTGTACTTGCACGAACCTTTTCAAGTGCAGTTTCAATCTTTGCTTCCCTTGCCTGTGCTTCTGCTTTTTGCAAATCAAGAAATCTTGTATAGGTCTGCTCAAAAACTTTTGCAAACCGTTCTATGAGTTGAAGTGTTTCCGGATGGGGTGGGTCATTAGTAGTAATACCAATCATTCCATGAGAGAAAAAAATTGAACTGAGAAATCTATGTTCTTTTAAATGCTTGAGGTCAAAAGGTACACGTAATACATCTTTTATATAATGCACCCACTCGGATAATTGATCACCATATAGATCCTGAATAAGAATTTTTTCTTTCGCTTTCCATGAATTATACATTTGTAATACGACCGGCGATTTATCAAATTCCGCCCTGAAAAATTTGTTTACCAGGTGACCTTCCTGGTCAGTTGCCCAGAATTCAAAAACGCCTTCAGCTTCATTTGCAATCCGTATATTGAACCGGTCCGGTCTATTATCCAGCAAACTCATTTGTTCAAACAATACCGTTGCCACTTCTGCCAGTTCATCACTTCTGTGCATGGCCATTGTTCTTGAACGAACTCTTTCCAATGCAGCTTCAATTTTCGATTCTCTTGCCTGTGCTTCTGCTTTTTGAAGATCAAGAAATCTTGTATAGGTCTGTTCAAAAACATTTGCGAAACGCTTGAAAATATCATGAGCTTCCAGGACGGGTTCATAGGTGATAAATAATAAAAACCCCTTAGAAAAATAGGCACAATGAAATATCTGGAATGTGGGCACAGGGAAACCAGCCTTTTCAATATCATCTAAAGTTTCTTTTACACCAGGCAGGGTTCGCAAATATGTATAATGCGTTTTCAACGCTTCGCCGCCCACTTCCTCTACAAAAAAAGTCTCTCCCCGCTGATGAGCTTCCAGGAAATGTATTAATGATGGGTCCTCCGTTAATGGCATTCGTAATGAAGGCTGAAGAACACCCTCACTGCTCATAGAGAGAGTGATTGCTTTTTTATCATCATCCCAGATGCAATAACCGGCACTCCATGCTGGCATACCTAATGATTGTACCTGCAGAAAAAGTAAATTGGCAGCTTCGGAAAGCTCATCACTTTTTTGCATCGCCATCGTTCTTGCACGGACTCTTTCCATTGCCAATTGGATCTGTGCTTCCCTTGCCTGTGCTTCGGCCAATTTCAAATCATTGAAACGGGTATAAGTAAGGTCAAAAACTTTTCCGAAACGGCTAAGTATATCAAGATTTGCATCTGACAATGGAACATCCCCTACGGTTTGCAATCCTCCGAAATTGCTGAACGAGAAACTAACAACATATTTTTCCATTGCTCTCGACGCTGCCTGTGCTGCTTCAGGAATTTTTCTGAACTCCGTTTCATTAAATAAATATTCATCGTAAACTTTCTTTTCCTGTCCCTCGAGTACATATACATCCTTAGTTCTTCTTTCTTTCCATCCTTTCATCATCGCATGGTGAAAAGGATAATCTTCAAATAACATGTGATAAGATTCAGGCGGCTTATTTATTTCCGGATTTGCCGCCCAAACAGTATTACTCAATGAACTTTCATCTATGATATTAATGATGCACCATGTCAAGGCAAAATCAAGTTTGGTTAATTCTTTAAAAACGGTATCAACCAATTCAGATAACTCATCTGATTTTTGCATCGCCATTGCTCTTGCTCTTACTCTTTCCAGTCCTAATTCTATCTGTGCTTCTCTTGCCTGTGCTTCGGCTTTTTGGAGATCGAGGAAACGGATATACGACTGTTCAAAGGCCTGGGCAAATCTTTTGAATATGTTATTTTCCTCTTCGGTGTATGCTATGTTTTTAAAGTTGCCAATGTAGAGATTAATATTTTTCAGAATAAAAGTGGACCGTGCAAACCCAGGGCTGGTTAAAAGATAATTTTTCACGTTGTCAGGAAGTACCTTAAGTTCTGAATGAGCAATCAGGTGCTGAACCCAAAGTTTATTTTCTTCTGCTGTTAAAATGTCTGCAAAGAATTTCAATCCCTTTTTCTGTGCCTCAAGAACCCGGTTCGGCGCCGGGTTGTTATAATAGGGAACCTGGATCTGGATAGGATGCGGCTGACCGGCAGAAGACAACCAGAATTTAAAATCATCCGCCTGATCATTGACCCCGAAACTGACATTGTCAAAAAAGATGTTCAATTTCGTTAACTGATGAGAAAAAATATTGATTACTTCGAGCAACTCCTCACTTCGCTGCATGGCCATGGTGCGGCTTCTTACTCTTTCTAATGCGGCTTCAATCTGTGCTTCTCTTGCCTGCGCTTCGGCTTTTTGCAGATCAAGAAAACGAGTATAGGTAAGATCAAATACTTGTGCAAAGCGTTTGAAGATTTCTTCTTCGCGACACGGTACCTGGGTGATGATACAGAGATAGCCTTTGGAAAAATAAGCGCAGTGCAGCTTTTGCCAGGTGGGTAGTGAAAATCCCGCCGCCTTCATATCTTCAAAAATTTTCCTTGAAACTTCAATATTCATCAACCAATCATAATGTTCTTTCAAGGCTTCACCTTCCAATTGTTCAGTGTGGTAAGTTTCACCTTTTATCCATCCACTGTAAATATTTGCATGAGTGACATCCCCCACATTGGGTAAGTAAAATGCAGGAATAAAACCGGTTTCGGTACTTAGCCACCATTCATCTTCTGCTCTGTCTTTTTCGCATAATACAAAACCACAGGTCCAGAGGTTATCTACCAGGTGGTTCATTTCTTTGAATAAAACTGTGGCGACATCTCCCAACTCATCACTTTTCTGCATCGCCATGGTTCTGCTTCTTACTTTTTCTAATGCCACTTCAATCTTTGCTTCTCTTGCCTGTGCTTCGGCTTTTTGGAGATCAAGAAAGCGGGTATAGGTTTGCTGGAATACTTTTCCAAAACGCATGAGTGTGTTGTTCTCTTCTTCTGTATAAGGAATGCCCGAAAAGTTTTCGATGTATAGGCCAACATTCTCTAACAATACAGTGGATATGGCAAGGCCAGGGCAACTAAAATAATACTCCAATGTTTCCTCCGGCACGCCGAGGATCAACTTAAAAAGATCCTGGTAAAATTTATTTTTTTCTTCAAAGGACAGCTGGTTGGCAAAAAAACCAATTCCTTTTTCTTTGGCTTCCTTAAAACTGTTCCAGTGAGCACAATCAAAATAAGGAATGGTTACCTGGAAGGGAACAGCATGTTTGTCTGCAAGCCAGATATTCATATCATCCCTTACTTTGTAATCTATGATAAATCCGGTATGTTCAACATGGATATTTAAGTGAACGAATTGTTCATAGACAACCTGGATCACCTCTTTGAGCTCTTCGCTTTTCTGCATGCCCATTGTTCTGCTTCTCACTCTTTCCAATGCAGTTTCTATCTGTGCTTCTCTTGCCTGTGCTTCGGCTTTTTTTAAATCAGCAAAGCGGCGATATGCCATCCCAAATACCAACGCAAATCTTTTTAATAAGGAACGGGACACGTCATCAGGTGGCGACATTGTAATCATGATTAATGAACCATCCTGGAAAAAGGCGCAGGTCCACCAGACACGGATTTCGGCATTCTTATTAAAACCGGTTGATTCAGCAACTATTTCAAAAACATCAGGCAATGCTTTAGCCAGAACGTTCATCCATTGTGCACTTTTGGCTCCCTCATTTAATATAACACATTCCTCCACTCCGGATGAATAAGCCTGTAGCATTTCCTCAATTATTGTAATGCCTTTTTTAGGAAACAGAAAATCTGATTCCGTGATCTCGTCCTGGCTATCGGGCAGGCGTGTGGCTGCCAGTGCATGAATGGATTCTTCGTATTCCCCATAAAGATTAATGGCACAGGTCTCCAGTTCTTCCGTACCCAATAAACCTAACTGGGTTCTTAATTCACGGGCTACATCTTTCAGCTCGGATGATTTATGCATAGCCATGGCTCTTGCCCGAACTCTTTCCAATGCCAGTTCAATTTGTGCTTCTCTTGCCTGTGCTTCTGCTTTTTGCAGATCAAGGAAACGAGTATAGGTCTGTTCAAAAACTTTTGCAAAGCGTTTCTGAATTTCCTGTGTTTCGGGTGAATAAGCTTCGGTGCCTTGGAGTGTTAGAAGGCCATGAGAAAAATAAGCATTATGTGTTACCCATTTTGAGATCTTAGCTTCCATTAACGGACGGAAAATTTCAGCTAGCTCTGGCAATTCTTCAGCAATCCGCATAAATCTCTCCCATTGTTCTTCGGAAAACTCAGTTGTAAGAAAAAGTTCATTTCTTTTTTCTACCGGCGTAGCTTTCCATTGTTGGAATTCACTATTGATCTCTTCGAAAAGAGTAAAGGGGAATTTGAATGTAGAAATGCTTCCGTCAGATAAATAAAAATGCGCCCAGACAGAAGCGATACCCGTTTCTTCATCTATCAAGCCTATTTCAATATCAGTTGATTCGTTATTGATCTTCAGTTTGTCAAATTCCTGGTAAAGCAGTTTGACCACTTCAGAAAGTTCATCACTATGATGCATTGCCATGGTTCTTGCTCTGACTCTTTCTAGTGCCAACTGAATCTGCGCTTCTCTTGCCTGTGCTTCTGCTTGTGCAATGTCAATATAGCGCTGATAGGATAAGTTGAAAACATTTCTGAAGCGTTCCAGTATTTTAATTTGCTCAGCATTGGCTGGTTTAAAAGTAGAAATGCTTAATCCTCCCGATCCTATTGAATAAGAATAATAGTAAACCTCTTTTGCTTTATTAAGTTTTGGATCTGGTTTATGCCCAACCTCCTCCCTGTATTTTCTCCATGCATCCATTTCTTTCTCATGGATCACTACCTCTGCAAATGCATCATTTGCTTTTTTGAGATCTTTCACCCATTTTTTTACAGTTGGATTGGTCTTGTACAAAACCTCTACAACGCCGGTTACTCCATAATCAGAATAGTAATAGCTGGTAAGCGTTTCTTTTAAATCGTTAATAATAATGATCTCCGTATTCCTGAGATCGGCAAAACCAAGTCCTTTCAATTCTTTGAAAACAATTTCATCTACCGCAGACAGGTCTTCTGGTTTCGTCATGCTCATAGCAACCGCTCTTACTCTTTCAAGTGCTGTTTCAATTTCCAGTTCACGATTTTTTTGTTCCAGTTCGACTGTGCGGCGTTTTACAGCATCACGCAGTTGGATATTTTCAGTTCTTATTTGTTCCAAACCATAAGCTTCTCCTTCCTGTGCTTTTGAATCAGGCATCGAAACATGCTGATGAATAAACTTCCACTTATTTCTTTTTTTCTTAAGCAAGGATGATACCCGGAACCGCGAATAGAAATTCCATGCTGTGCCAATGAGAATATAACCGTCACATAGTTCATTGATCAGGATGAGCTCGTCAGCCGATTCAACCTTTATATTCCGGTGTCTGAATTCGGCTTTCCCGGCAATTTGTTCTTTTACAGCATCCAGAAGTTTTAATGAATCCTTTTTATTCAGGAGAGGCTCTGCTTCAGTAGAGCCAATAAATTTGAACTCTTCATCAAGTAAAGAAGCATAGGTTTCCAGGTCACCGTTGATATAGCTATTCCAGTAAGCCTCGTACAGCTTTCTGATTTCTGTTTCCAATTTTTTGGTAAGTTTCATTTTTCGCCGTTTACCGGTAAACTGATGATAAACACGGACCCTTCTCCTTCCTTCGTCTCTACCTTTAATTCACCACCATGCCCGTTTGTGATTATATCATAGCTTAACGATAAACCGAGACCTGTTCCTTGCCCGGCTGGTTTGGTGGTAAAGAATGGCTGAAATATTTTATCCAATACTTTTTGAGGAATACCATTGCCGTTATCCTTAACCTTAATCTCAATCTTGTCCTTTTCTTTCTTCGTACTCACAGTAACTATTGGTTCGTAGTTATCTCCCTTTAACTTCTTTTTTTCACTAACCACATAAAAGGCATTGGTGATCAAATTTAAAATTACACGGCCGATATCCTGCTGTATCACATTTACTTTTTCAATTGTATCATCAAACTCTGATTTAACGTCAACATTAAAAGATTTGTCTTTTGCCTTCATGCCGTGATAGGCAAGCCTCAGGTATTCATCTGCCAACACATTGACATCAGTGAGCTCTTTTTTACTGGTGCTGCTGCGTGAATGTTGCAGCATGCTCTTCACAATTGCATCGGCCCGTTTACCATGAAAAATAATCTTTTCTTCATTTTCTTTTATATTATTTGCAATATCTGTTGCCTGCTGCTTATTGTCTTTTGTCAATTCTTCTTTTAATTCATCAATTAGCTCGGCGTTTACTTCGGAGAAATTATTGACGAAATTCAATGGGTTTTGAATTTCATGCGCAATGCCGGCAGTCAATTCACCCAGCGAAGCCATCTTTTCGGATTGCACCAATTGATTTTGGGTTGTCTTCAAAGTAGCTAATGTTGATTCTAATTCATCTTTTTGTTGCGATAAGAGAATATTTGCTTTTTTTCTTTGAAGGCTGTTGCGGTACAACATGATTACAATAAATAAAAAGATAACAAGACCTGCGATCAGGACGTAGGTTCTGAATTTGGCCCGTTCTGCAGTTTTCGCAGCTTCAATTTCCGATAGCCGCTGCTGTTCATTAAAATCTATATTTTGAAATTCCTGTGATTGTTTTGAATTGAAAATGCTTTCATTGATCTTGATTATCAGTCCCTGGTATTTTACGGTACTGTCATTATTTCCTGCATTCTGGTAATAACGAGCAAATGCAGTATAAGATCGTAATAACAGATCAGGAGCATCCAGGTTTTGTGAGGCACTAAGTGCTTCCTTTATATGATGAAAAGCCGAGTCTTTTTTCCCCGTTTGAAGGTAATATTCGCCTAACAAAATACTGCTCGCCACCACACCCCTGAAATAACCATTTTCTGCACTTGCCACCAACGACTTCCTGTAATACTCATTGGCCATTGGTATATTTCCCTTGGCTGCGTAGATGCGTCCCAAATTTAAAAGAACGCTTCCCAAATATCTTTTAAACCCCGTTTGCATGACTTGCTCATAAGCCAATTGCTCACTTATTAAAGCAGAATCAGTCTTTTTTAAATTCAGATAAGCTCGGGCCATCGTCATGTTTATGATACTCTGTAAGGGAAGATTACCGGACATCTCTGCGTTTCGTCTTGCCTGCTCGTGGTGAGTCAAGGCTTTTTCATAATTATTCGAATTGGCATATAACACGCCCATGATCTGGTGTGAGAAGGCCAATTCACTGAGTCGTTGTTTATCTGGCGGGGCAGTGCGGTACATCAGTTCATCATCCCCGGGAAATTTTCCCACCAGAACTTTTTGTTCGCTTTTGGGATTTTCCAGGATCGCCATGGATGAAAGAACGGTTTGTAGAGACCGTGGGTAATTAGCCCTGTTCAAAAGTGCGTAACCCATTTCTCTTAAGGCACTGGCTTCGTCTAACTTAAAACCTAGTTTGCGGGCAACTTTCAAACCTTGTTCTGCATAGAAGAAAGCGCTGTCAGGATTTAATTCAGAATAGCTTCTTGCAATATTTCTAAGAAGGACCAATTGAATGGTGTCATTGTTTGTAAGGCTTACTTCTCTTCGAAAGCTATCAATATACGCTTGTTGCGCAACAGCAGATATCGAAACAAAGAAGAATGCAACGCAATAAGAAAAATGTTTTTTCATTAGCAATTATTAATTCATGGGTAAGATAATAGTAAACTCAGTCCCTTCACCTTCTTTTGTGTCCACTTTTATTTCCCCCTGATGCCCTTTTGTAATGATGTCATAACTTAATGACAAACCTAATCCTGTCCCTTGCCCTGTAGGCTTGGTAGTAAAAAATGGTTGAAAAATTTTATCCAATACTTTTTGCGGAATTCCATTACCATTATCCGTGATCCTTATTTCAACACTACCCCTATCCCCTAAAACGGAACCGAGTCTTTTGGTTGTTACAGCCACCATTGGTTCGTAATCATTAGTGGTCTTTTCCTGCACCCCTTTAGGGGATGGAGCCAAACTTTTCTTTTTTTCCGTCACCGCATAAAAGGCATTATTTATCAAATTAAGTATCACTCTTCCTATTTCCTGCGGAACGACATTTATTTTGCCTAACGACGGATCAAGATTGGTTTCAAATTTTGCATTAAAGAATTTATCCTTGGCTCTTAATCCATGGTAAGCAAGCCGAAGATATTCTTCTGCCAGTGTATTTATATCCGTCAGTTCTTTTTGACCACTGCTGCTTCTGCTATGTTGCAGCATCCCTTTCACAATTGCATCAGCTCTTTTTCCATGATGTAAAATCTTTTCCAGGTTCTCCTTTACGCCATTGACAATTTCAATTGCCTGTTGCGTATTGCCTGTTGCCAGTTCTTGTTTCATTTCTTCCAGCAGCTCGTTGCTTACATCCGAAAAATTATTGACGAAGTTTAATGGGTTTTGAATTTCATGTGCAATACCGGCAGTCAATTCACCCAGTGAAGCCATTTTCTCCGATTGTATTAACTGTTTTTGTGTCGCCTGTAATTCCGTAAGCGCTTCTTCAGCTCTTTTCTTTTCTTCTTTCAATTTAATCAGGTCAGTCCGGGCCTGTGTTAAGTCTTTGAAACGTGAATAGGCTAATGTAAAAACAGATGCCGCCCTGCTCAACATCCGCCAACTTTCTTCTGAAATATCGCCTGCGGCAGCCGCACCAATTGCTCCATGCGAGAATTTATACAGGTGATAGGTTCTGTCAGGAATTACTTCGCCATAATATCCCCGGAACGGAGCAGAGTGTTCTTCACAATAGCGAATCCATTCCCTCCTGTTCTCGCCCTGCATCACAATGGAAATTTGTTTTTGGGGTGATTGATAAAACCGTAACATCTCTCTTCCCACCCAGGTTTCGCGCAGGTTAAGAGCAAAATGATCATTCACTAGTTTCTTTTCCTCAGAGCTTATATCTTTCAACGCATACCAACATTCTGCTTTTTCAGCGCTTTCATCATTTATATAAATGCTGCAGGTTTCCAGTTCCTCTACACCCAGCAAACCCATTTCTGTCCGGAGTATATGTGCTACATCTTTTAGCTCTTCTGGCTCCTGCATAGCCAATGCTCTTGCTCTTACTCTTTCGAGTGCTGCTTCGATCCTCGCTTCTCTTGCTTGTGCTTCGGCCTGTTTTAAATCATTGAAACGTGTATAAGTTAAATCGAAAACCTTTGCAAAGCGAAGCATAATATCAAATTGCTCGTCTGACAATGGTTCAAGAGTAGCCAATGTCAAACACCCAAAATTGTTGAATGATGCTGACAAATAAACCTTGTCATTGCCTCTCATATTGTCGATTACAAAACTGGGTAACCGCGACAGCTCAGTCTCAACAAATAAAAATGCATCCCAGGTTCTTTTGACTGATCCCTCGAGTATATATTGCCATTTCACTACGCGATCCTGCCAAGCCTTGAGAAACGCTAAATAAGGAGCTTGCTCATGATATTTTACATACAAACCAACCGGGTCAGATGAGGTTTCAGGGTTGGCCATCCACCAGGTCGTTCCTAATGTTTTGATATCATATGTCATGATAAAGGAACGATCGAGGACAATATCAAGTTTGCTCAATTCGGTTGATACAGTGGCAATCAACTCTTTTAACTCAGCTGATTTTTGCATTGCCATAGCTCTTGCTCTCACTCTCTCTAATCCTAATTCTATCTGCGCTTCTCTTGCCTGTGCTTCGGCTTTCTGTAAGTCAAGAAAACGTTTATAAGTAAGATTAAATACATTGGCAAATCGTTTCATTACCGTTTTTGCTTCATCAGTAAATGCCGTATCCATGAATGCAAATAAAGAACCGTCCTGGAAAACTGCGTTGAAATAATATTGTTGTTGATCTATCTTTTCTTTGTCAAATGGGGTAGAAACTGGCAGTTGATATTTTATGCTGGCCACATCACGATAGTAATTGAGAAGATCCTCTCCTTGTAAAACGTAGGAAAAATCTTCCTGCTTTACCCAGCCATCATATGCACCCCGTAATAAGGGATGATAATCCAGGGGCTCATCACCTGACACCTGTATTGTGTTTGTCTGTTTAGATTTAACGGTGATCCATACATCTGCTCTCGGTTTTTCTTTGTCCATAATAGCTATCCCGCATCTTAATATTCCGATATTCAGTTTATCCAATTCTTCGAAAACCGTTGCTACTGCCGTTTTTAAATCATCGCTTTTGTGCATCGCCATCGCTTTTGCCCTCACTCTCTCCAACGCTACTTCAATCCTGGCTTCTCTTGCCTGTGCTTCAGCTTGCTTCAGATCGAGAAAACGAGTATATGCTCGTTCAAACTCTATCGCAAAGCGACATTGAATTTTCTTTTCTTCATCGGTTGCAGGTTTGCTGATGCAAATGCCAAACGAACCATACTTCATCATGGCATCATAATAATAAACACCGTTTGAAAAAGTCTTTGGCACCATTATTTTTTTTGCTTCACCGCCTGCATCGTCGGCAATACGCTGAAAAGTATCAAGCCATTCCTGTACTCCCGCCGGCGGCACATAGTTGTCATGTATTTTTACTCCTGCCCTCCATGATATAAGACAATCATTAAAATACTCTTCGGCTTCTGCTAATGTATAGGTAGTAAAACTTGTTTTATTATCGGGCCAGGTTATCCAGAAAGTATTTTCGTTTTTGACTTCTTCAATAAGCCAGAAATAAGAGAATTGCCAGTCAATACCTAACTTTCTCAATTGCTCGCCAAATACAAGCGATGTTTCATTGAGTTCGTTTGAGCTGGTCATTGCCATCACTTTTGCTCTTACTCTTTCCAACGCCACTTCAATCTGTGCATCCCGTGCCTGTGCTTCGGCTTTTTTAAGATCACGGTATCGGCGATAGGCCATATCAAAAACAGATGCTGCCCTTCGCTGCAGTGATTTGATTTCTTCAGTAGTCGGCTGATAAGAAACGGTGAGTAATGCGCCACCGGCAAATGTGGCGAAATGATAATATACTTTTTCCGGTGGATTCTTGCCTATATAATTTGAAATTTCAGGTTCTGAATTTATCAGTACTTGTATGAACTCATGCAATTTTTCACCGGTTGCTTCCAGCGTATATTCTTTTTTTCCTGAATGATAGTGACCAATCATTTCTTTTGTCAACTCGCTTGAATCTTTCCGAAACGACACAGTTCCATTTATTGTTTTACCCGATGCTCCCGGTTCTCTGAAAGCATGCCATGAATGGATATAATCCGAGTCTTCATCAAACAGGTTGATCACGGAAGTTTCGAGGTCGGGCTGATCGAGCATCCCCATTTGCTCGCGAAGAATATGGGCAACCTCCATCAATTCATTTGATGTGTGCATCGCCATTGCTCTTGCACGGATCCTCTCAAGAGCAACTTCTGTTTGTGCTTCCCTTGCCTGCGCTTCGGCTTTTTTAAGATCAAGATAGCGGCGATAGGCCATGTCGAAAACTGAAGCTGCTCTTCGTTGCAGTGATTTAGTCTCTTCAGAAGGCGGTTGATAAGAAACAGTGAGCAGGTTCCCACCGGTGAAAGTCGTGAAATGATAGAATACTTTTTCTGGTGGGTTGTTGCCGATATAGTCTGCAACCCGGGGATTCGCTTGTATCAGGACCTTTAAAAATTCCATCAATTTGAGGCCCGCGGCTTCGAGTGTATATTCTTTCTCTCCCGACTGATAAAGTGACATCATTTCCCTTGTTAATTCACTGGAATTTTTTAGGAATGACGTGATTGAGCTTATTATCTTTCCTGATGATCCTGGTACCCGGGATGCATTCCACGAAAATATTAGCTCGGAGTCTTCTTCAAATAAATTAACGACAGAAGTTTCCAGGTCTGGCTGATCAAGCAAGCCCATTTGCTCACGAAGAATATTGGCAACATCCATCAATTCATTTGATGAATGCATCGCCATCGCTCTTGCACGGATCCTCTCAAGGGCAACTTCTATTTGTGCTTCCCTTGCCTGCGCTTCGACTTTTTGCAAATCGAGGAAGCGAGTATAAGTCTGTTCAAAAACTTTTGCAAAACGACTGAGCAAAGCAGCATATTCATTTGAAAGCGGTTCGTGGCCGATAACCTGTAACAGGCCATGTTTTGTAGCAACGCTTGATATTATAATTTTTTCCAGTTCCTTCATCATTTTTTTTAAGGATGCAGGAAAGCGTTTTAAATCTGTTTGCGTGAAAAGTATTTCGTCCCAGCTTCTTTTTGCTTCTCCGTCTAAATTAAATACGGTCAATGGCTTCGCTTTTTTCCATGCGTTTAACTGGAACTGGTAGAAAGAATGGTCAAAATAAGGGATATGATAACTCTCCGGAAGGATCTCCTGTTCATTGGTAGACACCCAGTAGTCTGCTTCCAGCGTGGTACCATTAAAAAGGACAATATTGCATAGATTTATATTGAAGCCGAGCAATTGCATTTGTTGAAACACTACGGCTACCACTTCCAGCAACTCATCACTTTTATGCATGGCCATCGATCTACTCCTTACTCTCTCCAATGCCGCTTCTATCTGTGCATCTCTAGCCTGTGCTTCTGCTTTTTGCAGATCAAGAAAACGGGTGTATGCCTGGTCAAATACTTTTGAAAACTTTTTAATGATTTGGTTATCCTGGTCTGAAAAGGATTTCTTATCATAACTGGTTATATGAATGCCGGTATATCTTGCCAGGGCTACCGACATCGTCGCGAACTCAGCGTCCAGAAGAAATTGTTTTTGTTTTTCCGGAACGTATCTAAAATCTGTATTTTCAAAAAGATGACGGAACAATTCGTTTTTTTCATCAAAAGAATAGCATTTTGAAAGCAAGTCGCCGCCACTTTCTTTTATTTCATACAGATCGTTGAAATAAGGGAGAGGTGCGAATGGAACTAGCATCCTCGGGTATTGTTGGTTAGCCTTGCTTTCAAGCCACCAAACGACATCCTTTGAACCTTCCGTAAAAAGAATGATAATGGCTGTATAAAAATCAACGTTTAGGTCTTTTAATCTTTCAAAAACTGTATGAACCACTTCCTGAAGCTCATCGCTTTTATGCATCGCTAAAGAACGGGAACGAACTTTTTCAACTGCCGCTTCTATCTGTGCATCTCTTGCCTGTGCTTCTGCTTTTTGCAGATCAAGAAACCTTCTGTACGACTGTTCGAAGACTTTCGAAAATCGTTGAAGAATTCGCAATTGTTCTTCGCTTAGATGACCGGGTCCCCAATGTATCGCTCCATATTTCATGAACGCATGAGAAAAGGTGACGGATTCCATCTGTCGCATCCACCTTTTGTCACTTTCGGGAAAATCCTTGTACCCTGTTGTAAAGTAATGCTCATCGAGCGATTTTTTTTCTTCTCCGGCTAAAGTATATACCAAAAACTCTTTCCTGTTCTTCCAGGCATTCAATTGCGCATCATGACAAGGATGTTCAAAATATGGAACATAGCAGCTTTTTAAAGATTTATCTGCTGAGAATCCTGTCCATTGTTCCGTACCACCGGTTTCTTTGTCCATAATGATGATAGTGCTTCCGCCTTCAAAGCCGAGCTTCAGTAATTCCTCATTTAGCGAAACTGCGACGCCCGTAACTTCTTCACTTTTGTGCATGGCCATCGTTTTACTTCTCACTCTCTCCAATCCTGTTTCAATCTGCGCTTCCCTTGCCTGCGCTTCTGCTTTTTGCAGATCAAGAAAACGGGTATAAGATTGTTCAAATACATAGCCGAATCGTTTCAGGATATCATTCTCTTCATCTGTAAATGGAATCATATCCAAATTCATAAGGTTCAGCCTTACCTTACCAAGCAACACTACCGACGCAGCCATGCCTTTCGACTCGTGTACTATTCGCTTACCTTCTTCCGAAGTATTCTTAGCAAGAGAGTTCTCAAATAAGTTTTTGAAATAATTATTTTTTTCTTCGAAGTTTAATGTATAAGTGGCAAAGTCCGATCCTTTTTCAATTGCTTCGTTGACGGCTTCAAAATATTTTTGCCCGATTTGAGGAACATATATCTTATAGGGAAAAGACTCGCCAGGTGCCGCCAACCACATTGTATAACCATTCTCATTGTAATCAGTTACGAAGTTGGCCCCGTGAAAATGAAACCCTAACCCCAATAATTGTTCTTGCACAACATTGATGACACTGATCAGGTCGTTGCTATGATGCATCGCCATACTTTTCGCTCTTACTCTTTCTAAGGCTGCTTCGATCTGTGCTTCCCTTGCTTGTGCCTGCGCTTTTTCAATATCCCTGTAACGGCGATAGGAGAGTGCAAATACATTTTTGAAACGTTTAAGAATTTCAACTTTCTCTGCAGGTATTGGTTTCAAAGTTGAAATACCGAGAGCCCCGGTTCCCACTGAATAAAAATAATAGTAAAGCGCTGAAGCACGTTTTAGTTTTGCGTCAGTAATTTCTCCATTCTTCTCTCTGTATTTTTTCCAGCTTTCCAATTCACTACCAGAAACAATTAGTTCTACGAATGCATCGGTTGCCTCTCTTATTCGACCTGTAACTTTTTTAGTTATAGGGTGACTATCATAGTAGGAGCTGGAAATTCCCGTT
>JAICGN010000099.1 GCA_025923075.1 Chitinophagaceae bacterium | reverse complement strand
CCGATCCGGACATTTTTATCTATTATCGCATTCTTAATATAGCAACGATTGCCAATACCAAGCAAAGGAATATTTCTCTCCTTAGCATGATTTATTTCCTGTATTGTTTCATAATAATCACTACCCATCATGTACGTATTTACGAGTGTCGTTCCATGTTCAACACGGGAGCGAATACCTATTACAGAATGTTCAACACGACTTGCATTAATAATTGAGCCTTCGGCTACCAGGGTTTTCTCAAGAGTTGTTCCGCTGATCTTTGCAGGTGGCAGCATACGGCTGCGTGTAAAAATCACCCGGTCGCTGTCAAACAAATTAAAATCAGGGATGTCCTTTGTCAAATCAATATTTGCTTCAAAGAAAGAATAAATGTTCCCTATATCGGTCCAATAACCTGTATATTGATAACTGGCAACTTTATACTTCTTTATTGACTGCGGAATGATCTCTTTACCAAAATCTGTTGCCTCCTGGAATTCATTTTGCAAAAAATCAAATAACAATTTGCGATTGAATATGTAGATGCCCATTGAGGCGAGATAATTCCGGCCTTTTGCTTTCATTTCATCACCCGTATCGCTTGTCCAATCCGGCAAAAGTTCTTTCTTAGGTTTCTCAATGAAAGAATCGATTAAACCTTCCTTTGACTTTAAAATTCCGAATTCGGGAGCTTCTCTTTCAGCTACAGGGATTGTAGCAACAGAGATATCGGCTCCCAACGTTTTGTGATTGTCGAGCATTTCTACAAAATCCATTTGGTAAAGCTGATCGCCGGATAGGATCAGCACATACTCACTTTCAAATGGTTCTATATGCCTGAGTCCTTGTCTTACTGCATCAGCCGTTCCCTGGAACCATGTAGGATTATCCGGAGTTTGTTCTGCCGCAAGTATATCCACAAATGCCTTACTAAATGCACTAAAGTGATAGGTGTTTTTTATGTGCCTGTTAAGTGATGCAGAATTAAATTGAGTCAGCACAAACATTCTTCCGATTCCATTATTCAAACAATTAGAAATAGGAATATCAACTAAACGGTATTTACCGGCAATAGGAACGGCAGGTTTGCTTCTGCTTGCCGTAAGAGGATACAATCGGGAACCTGCACCGCCACCAAGTATTACGCTGACAATTTCTTTTGACTGAATTACCGGTCTAATTGCCATAAAAAAATTATTTTAACGATTGATATAAAGATATGTATTGTTGGGCAGATGAGTCCCACGAATGATCAATGTTCATCATAAATTCTCTTATCTCGTGGAATCGATCCTTCCGGTTATAATAAAGATCAATAGCCCGGCCCACAGAATAGGTAACATCCCAAACACTCGCTTCATTAAATCGAATACCGAATCCCTGCCAGTCACCAAAATCAACAACTGTATCTCTTAATCCACCAACATTTCTTACAATAGGGACGGTGCCATATCGCAACGCATACATCTGGTTTAGTCCGCATGGTTCAATACGGCTTGGCATTAACAGAAAATCTGCACCTGCATAGATCAAATGACTTAGTGATTCACTGTAACCGATAAAGGTACTTACATAACCGCTCAACTGCTGTTTCACAATTTCCAATTGGGTTTCAACAACAGGCTCACCGGAACCTAATATTAAAAAATTACAATTGCCATGATGCTGGTATACAGAAGAGCTGATCGCATCGGGTAAGATATCAGCAGCTTTCTCTCCTACCAATCTTCCAACAAAAGTGAACAAAGGTTTTTCCGGATCAAGATTAAATTGTTTGCATAGCTCTTTTTTATTTTTTCTTTTTCCTTTTTCAACAGTCTCTACTGAATAGTTTTTGGCGATGTATTCATCTGTTGCCGGATCCCAAACTTCAGTGTCAATTCCATTAAGAATACCCGTGCATTTTCCTTTCTCATATTCAAACAGATCTTCAAGTCCATTTGCATTGTACCGCAACTCCTCCATATAACTTTGGCTCACTGTATTTACTTTCCATGCACATCGCACCGCACAAGCCATCGGGTTAATATTATTTTTCCAATCAAGTAGTCCCCATTTCCAGCTATCATAAGCAGGGATATAATGGCTCCTGTCCCAGCCCATCCAACCCTGGTATTGTCCATTATGGATTGTAAACAGCGTTGGTATTTGACCTAAGTGAGCGAATGCATAACAATATTTGATCATGAATGGAATTAAACCAGCCTGGTGATCATGCACATGAATTACATCCGGCAAATGCTGCCACTTGCTTAACCAATCACAAACTGCAATTTGAAAGGCAGTGAACCTTTCCGAATCATCATCATAACCATAAATTTTTTCGCGGTCAAGCAAACCATTTATGTCAACGAGGAAAAGATCAAAACCGAGTTTATTTGTCTTCTCTTTAATAACGCTGTAGTGAAACCATTTTAACCCAAGATACTGGCCGCCTTCATGTACCAATTCCCACTCGTTACTATAAAGAAATTTTGTACGATACATCGGCATAACGACTTTTGCAACATGACCCAGCTTATTTTGATATTTCGGTAACGCTCCTACCACATCCCCAAGACCACCAGCTTTAGCTACCGGGTAACATTCTGCCGATATATGAATTATTTCCATGATAAGATTTTATACTTTCAAACCCGCCCGATAACCCCTGGCCGCATAAAATAAAATATAAACATAGCAAGGTAAAAGGATCCAATAAGCAATCTGCCTGTTACTGGTATCTGCCAACGCTCCATAGACAAGCGGCAGAAGCGCACCGCCAGCGACTCCCATAATAAGAAGAGCTGAACCGGTTTTTGTAAATCGGCCAAGTTTATTGATCGCCAGGGGCCAGATTGATGGCCACATCAGGGCATTGGCAAAACTGAGCAGTATAACAAACCCGATCGAAATCCATCCCGTACTGATCAGGGCAAGGATCGTAAATATGAATCCAAGTGTTGCACATATGATCAGCGCCATTCGTTGAGAAAGGTATTTAGGAATAAGGATTATTCCAAGCAGGTAACCTGCGGTGAGTGCAATAAGACTATATATAGCAAATTTGCCGGCCGTGTTCAGATCGAATCCCTGGTATTGACCGTATAAAGAAAGTGTATCAATGGCTATTACTTCAACACCTACATAAATAAAAATGCAAAGTACGCCGAGCATCAAATAGGGAAATTGTAAAGCTGAAGTCCGGCCTTTAAGGTTGCTCTCGTCTTCAGGCCTTGTTATTTCTTGTTCGGTATTTACTTCCGGTAAGTGAGCTTTGTGTATCATAATGGCCAATCCTACTAATACAATCGCCATTATGATATAGGGAATGATCAGCCGTGAAGCCAGAATATCCAACTCGGCAGCCAATTCGCTTCCTGCCAACGATTCGATCTTTTTTGAAAGTGTTTGTGTATCGCTAAAAAGTAAATTATTCAAAACAAAAATTCCAATCATCCCTGCTACTTTATTACATATACCCATTATGCTGATACGTTTTGCAGCACTCTCGATCGGCCCAAGAATAGTAATATATGGATTGGATGCAGTTTGCAATAAGGTCAGCCCGGCTCCTTGTGTAAACAAGCCAATAAGAAATACAGGGAATGATCTTGTTTGTGCTGCAGGAATAAAGATCAGTGATCCTACCGCCATTGCTATCAAACCTACTGACATTCCTTTGGTGAAACCTGTCCTTTTTAAGATAGACGATGCCGGAATGGCCATTACAGTATAAGAGATATAAAAAGCAAGCGTTACAAAATACGCCTGGAAATCTGTAAGGTGGCATACTTGTTTGAGGAACGGAATAAGTACACTGTTCAGCCAGGTTACAAAACCAAAAATGAAAAACAGGCCGCCAACGATACTGATCGCAAAAGCATAATTCGTTTTTTTTGTGCTATTCAAAGCTTCTCCAATCATTCGTTTTGAAATTTAATTAAACATACCTGAATTTTTTCAAATCTATATTGTGGAAGCAGTTTTTTTGTAGCCAGAAAATAAAGAACAATTCGACTGACAAAAAAATGTTTATTTTCATCACCTGATTACTTCACCAAAACGATTGCATTTATGGCAACAGCAATGGGACCTTCCAAACCTATCGCACCGTCTTCCACCGGCTTTATTCCGACAAATTACGGCGCACTTAGTACGTTAGTCGTTGTGTTCTTTTTCTGGGGATTTATCGCCTCTGGTAACAGTGTGTTCATTCCTTTTTGTAAACATTATTTCAGTCTTGACCAATTTCAAAGCCAGTTAGTAGACTTTGCTTTTTATACGGCATATTATATTGGCGCGTTATTGCTTTTTATGTATGGAGCTTTTGGTGGGAAAGACCTTGTAGCCAAGTGGGGTTATAAAAGAAGCATTGTATATGGCCTGGTATTTTCTGCTATTGGCGCAGCCGCCATGATCATTGCAGTAAATGCGAACACGTTTGCAGGGATGCTTGCCGGGCTTTTTATAGTGGCGCTTGGTTTTTCATTACAGCAAACAGCTGCTCAGCCATTCGCCATTGCATTAGGTGATCCTTCAACCGGCATGGGTCGTGTAAATCTTGGAGGCGGGGTAAATTCTTTTGGAACTACCATCGGCCCTATCGTGGTCGCCTTTGCGTTGTTTGGAACCACCGCAGCTATCACTGATGAAAAAATTGCATCATTAAGTCTAAGCAAGGTTATTATTTTATATAGCTGTGTTGGACTATTGTTTATCGCAGCAGCGGCGCTGTTCTTTTTTTCAAAGAAAGTTCCTCCGGGCATTTCTACTGAGAAAACTGAAAATGCAAATAAAGCTTTGTATTCCTTATTGATCATGACGGGACTTCTTATAGTTATGTTTGTCCCGGTTTTTAACAGTTATAAAACAGACCCGGCTCTTCTTACAGATCTTGAAAAACATGATCTCGAAACCTATAGAATGAAATGGTTGTTTGGAGCATTGGTTGTTGTTGTTGTTGCGCTGCTGGCCTCAAACTTAAGTGCGAGAAAAAAACCTGAAGGATGGGGTGCTATGCGTTACCCGCAACTGGTATTGGGTATGCTTGGCATTTTCGTTTATGTAGGCGTTGAAGTAACCATCGTGAGTAATCTTAGTGAGCTGTTGAAGCAGCCTGATTTTGGAGGTTATCAATCGTCGGAAGTAGCGCCGTTCATTTCAATGTATTGGGGAAGCCTGATGATCGGACGATGGACCGGTGCTATTTCAGTATTCAACTTAAAAAAATCGACCCAACAGATAATGATGTTTGTCGTTCCGTTGGTAGCATTTGGAATCATAATTGGGGTAAGCGCCATTTCACAGTATGATGTCACTCCATTGTATTATTATATACTGTGTGTGTTTATTCAAATGGGAGCATTCTATATCAGTAAAAACAGACCAGCACGAACCCTGTTGATTTTTTCAATACTTGGTCTATTGGCAATGCTTATCGGGATCTTCACTACCGGTAAAATATCCATTTATGCTTTCTTAAGCGGTGGTTTATTCTGTTCAATTATGTGGCCGGCTATTTTCAACTTATCCATTGCAGGTTTGGGAAAATATACCACACAAGGTTCTGCATTTTTAATAATGATGATCCTTGGAGGTGGGATTATCCCTCCTATCCAGGGTAAGATGGCAGATTATATTCAAACAAAATCCGATGTGATTGGTTATGGAATTCATCAATCATACTGGATCGCTGTTCTTTGTTTCGCCTATCTCGCAGTATTTGGATTTGCAGTAAAAGGAATTTTGAAAAAACAGGGAATCGATTATGAGACCAAAGCTGATGAAGACCTGATTCCTCTTGAAACTTCACCACAGAGTGCTTTGGATGTAACAAAAAATTAAAAGAACAAGCTGTAAAAATATTTTCAATGGCTAAGAAAAAAGCTGCTCAAAAAATAACGCCTGCTTCTGTAACTCAGCTCGCGATCGGAATTGATATTGGCGGAACTGGTACCAAATATGGCATTGTTGATCGGGATGGCAATGTTCTTTTCGCAGGTGAAATGTCAACTAAGAAACATAAAACCGTTAATACATTTATTGATGAGTTACATCAAGTAGTTAGTGAAGTAATTGATACAGCGGGTGGTCCTGGCAGAATGAAAGGCATGGGAGTCGGAGCTCCCAATGGAAATTATTATACCGGCACTATTGAATATGCTCCTAACCTTCCCTGGCATGGCATTATTCCGTTGGCAAAACTTATATCTGATAAATTCCAGCTTCCGGTAACGCTGACAAATGACGCCAATGCAGCTGCAATTGGAGAAATGATGTACGGCGCTGCAAAAGGAATGAGAGATTTTATTATGATCACTCTTGGCACTGGTGTTGGAAGCGGTATTGTTGCAAATGGGCATTTGATTTACGGACACGATGGTTTTGCCGGTGAACTTGGACATACGATTATTATTCCGGATGGACGTATCCATGAAGGCACGGGTAAAAAAGGTTCTTTGGAAAGCTATGCTTCAGCAACCGGTGTACGATTAACTGCAATTGAATTTCTTGAAAAAAGTAAGAAGCCGAGTTTACTAAAAAAAGTTCCTCATGAGTTGCTTGACTCAAAAGCAGTTTATGAAGCCGCTCTTGAAGGAGATGAATTGGCAATAGAGATTTTTAACTATACCGGTAAGATTTTAGGTATTGCTCTCGCCAATGCTGTAATGACGACAAGCCCCGAAGCAATCGTTTTATTTGGAGGACTTACAAAAGCGGGTGAATTTATATTAAAACCTACACGTGAAAGCATGGAAGAAAACCTGATCCAGGTGTTTCAAAACAAAGTCAGAATTCTTATCAGCCATTTAAAAGAAGCACACGCTGCCATACTTGGTGCCAGTGCATTGGTGTGGGAGAAGGAACAATAATTGCGAATCCGCCAACGGCGGATGAAGCAATCTCCACAAATAAAGGAATTATTGCTGAGGAGATCACTTCGTCGCTTTGCTCCTCGTGAGTATCATGAACACTGCCGGTACAGCCCTCTGACCTGTTGCGTCCGAGGGCTTAATAGTTTCTTTTCCATTGACCAGCATACAGCTGCTGCCACCTCCATCAAGATTTATCGCTTCCCAGCAACCAAGCTCTTGTAGCATTTTCGCTTCTTGAACAAGTGTTGCTCCTTCTGCAATACCCGGAAATCTTCCCTGAACAACCACGATGATAAGTTTATCGTCCTTTGTATAACCCATTGCTGTACGTGGATGTTTATCCTCGATTGCTTTGCCGGCGAATTTCAATTCTTGATTATTTGCGATGCTGATATTTCCGGCTTGTAACAGTACGGGCCCTCCTCCTATCGCCGTCCGCATTTTCCATCCTGTTAAACGTGAAGATCCTCCCGACACTGAATGCATAGCCTTGTCAAGATTGAAACTCCGTATTGAGTCCTTGACAGGCGATACTGGAAATTGTACGCCATAAGTTTTTTTCCTACTTGAATCCGAATAGACCCAGGCAACATCGGGTTGCCGATGCTCTGAAATACCAATTGCACTGCCGAAAGGATGTCTGTAAGTAAGCGTATCATTTCCGCGTCCCGGAACAGAATGAATATTATATCCAACCAACTTTCCGTCCTTTATCACAACACTCAAATTCTGATTTGTTTGAAATGAAAAGAACGTACAATTGACGACAATAAGCGGTTGGGAATTCTTTTGATAAAATTGCGATGGGGTAAAACGGCGATTCAACGTTGTATCCGCATCAAACAAAAGTTTTTTGGCTTTGAGATCAGCAATTACATAATAAGCAATATTGGGTTTACCATCCAGGCTATCCGTTGTTTTAAACACGTGTACCGACGCGGGCAGTGGCTGATACAATGAATCAACATTTATCCATTTCAATTGGGCGGATGCGCCAATTGAATTAATAATTAATAATGAATAATTAATAATTTTCTTAAAAAGCATGGTTAACGAATTAAGGTAGATACACCTTTCATTTCATAAATTTTCCCGGCTAGATCTTCTGCTTTTAACATCCAGACATAAGTTCCCGTTTGTTGCTTCACGCCCTGTATAGTTCCATCCCAACCTTCAATCAAACTCTTTGTTGAAAAGATCTGTTGACCCCATCGGTTATAAACCTTGAAATAATGAACTTTTTTTATCCCGATATATAAGCCCCTTAAAAAATCATTTCTTCCATCACTATTGGGGGTAAACCCGGTTGGCACATAAACAGCAGAGCCCTTGAATACGCTTATATTAACAGTATCCTTTACGGCACAGCCTTGTGGTGTTGTTACTGTCGCGATATATGTCACGTCATCCTGAAGTGAGGTTGTCGGATTCCACGTTACGCTGCTACTCAGCCCGGTGGCCGGTGACCATAAAAAAGACGGCCCTCCATTAAAATCTCCGCCATAATCTACCTTTAATTGAAATGGAATATTCGGCAATATCGTAGTATCATTGGAAGCCTTTGCATATATGTACCCAATATTTATTGTTTCCATCATATCAGCAGAAATACAACCATTACTTGCAACGGCATTCAACTGCACATCTATATCTCCACTACTGGAAAAAGAATGTGATGGATTTTGCAATTGTGACGTGCTACCGTCGCCAAAATTCCAATTCCATTCTGTGATCGTTGTTCGGTTGTCGGTTTGGTTTCCAAGAAAATCGACTGGCACATTTACACAACCATCTACTGCAACGATATCAACAACAGGTGCAGGATTTGCAAAAAAAGTTCTTGCCGCAGTATCTGATTCACAACCAATACTGGTCCCTACTACAAGTTTTACTGTATGCCGGCCTGGCGTCGCTACGCTCAAAAGCGGCTGCTGACCATTCGCTGCAACTACTCCATCAACAAGCCAAGTCCATTGACTAATTGCTCCAACCGTGTTTGTTGATTGATCAATTATACGTGCCGGTTTGAGCATACAGGTATCAAAAGCTTGAAAATCGGCCAGTGGTTTTGTGCCTACAGTAATATTTTTTCTTACTGTATCGCTGATACATCCATCAAGACCGGTAATAACAAGCTTTACCAGATACACACCAGGTGAACTATAAAGATGTGCAGGTGGGTTTTTTAAATTACTCGTGGTGCCGTCACCGAAATCCCAATACCAGGCTCTTACAGGAGCAAACGAAACTGAACTATCGGCGAATGTGATTGGAGTACCCAAACAAACACTATTTGCTGTTGCGTTTGTTGAAAAACTCGGATTCAATGCTGTACAAAACTGTTGCAAATTATTGGCGCCACCAGTAGCTGCACTAAATCCCCAAAACACGTTCGGGTCATTATTAAAAATTGTCGTTATGATGTTAACTTGTGCTTCAATTCGCAAACTGCCATCAAAGTAAGCTCTCAGCCATAAAGTAGCGGGATCCCACGTGATACGAAATACATGCCACTGGCAATCTTCGATATTCTCACTTGTTAAAGATGCCTGTACCGGTCCGGCAAGGTCAGTTCCATGTGTGGCTTCACCATTTGCCTGGA
The DNA here is from genome assembly GCA_025923075.1 of Chitinophagaceae bacterium. Taxonomy (GTDB): domain Bacteria; phylum Bacteroidota; class Bacteroidia; order Chitinophagales; family Chitinophagaceae; genus VBAS01. The sequence goes on along the minus strand of JAICGN010000099.1, from coordinate 6,981 downwards.
TACTTATATGGTCGTAAGCCGGATCGTTCCGATTAATATTTTGCCAGGTATCTAATGTAATACCGATAGACGGAACAATACCGCTGAAACCCATTCCTTCTCCTGTACTGCCAATGCTTGTGCTTATTGGTTGCAACATAAAAACAATCCCGTCAGCGCCATTGATGTCCTGGCAGCCAAGAAAGACATTAAATGAATAATCAAAGGGATCGCGAAGATTTATTTTATTAGCATTCCATACACTGCCTGCCTGAGCAAACGAGGTTGATGTAAGCGTATAACAGTTGCAACTATTCTGGACAGCCGCACCGTTAAGTATATATTGAGAAAAGGAAAAAAAAGGAAGACATGATAGCAATGGCGTAACAAGAATTGCCTTCCTTAATTTCAAACTGATCATGGGTACTCAAAGATAATGCTTGCGTTATTAATGATAAAAAACGCAATTGTGCGCCTGCTATCATTTGTTTGCTTTCTCGACATATTCCTTTAGTCGTGTACCAATAAAATGTGTCCAGCCTTCGATGAAATTCTCGTTGGCAAAATCCTTATGAGCAGTAACTGGAAAAGTTTCCAATCCTTTATGACTTAGCTTTACCCTTGTTTTATTTCCCTCAGGAAATAATTCAAATGATACAAAAGAGATTCCTTCATAACCATCATACTGCCAGCTATAGCTCAGTTTTTTCTGGTTAATTACTTCGATGACCTTACACAAATGCAGAAACTTTTGCCCTTGCTTACCCACTCCATAAAACTGGAATTCAAATCCAGGCTCAGGCTTAAAGTCCGATAGATCAAAAAACCATTTCTTTATTTCGTTCTTATCTGAAATTGCTTTCCATACTTTGTTAATCGGGGCATTGTAGTTTCTTTCAATCACAATTACTCCATCAATCAAATGAGCCGATTGTTCATTTTCCAAATATTCTTCTAAACGATCTACAGTTTGCTTCATTCCTTCTTCAGCACCATATTCTTTCATTACTCTTATCAATTCCTCCTCTGACTCAAACAAGGATCGCATCGTGAGTTTTGTTTTATTCCCCTGCTTTTCAAATGTCACTGTGACATGAAATCTAACATTTTCGGTTTCTTCTTCCCCAGTATGGTTATAAACAAGTCGCTCAGGCTTTACCACTTCAATAAAAACGATTTTGTTTGGATAATCTCTTCCATCAGGGCCGTGCATCATAAATCGCCAAACACCTCCGGGTTTTACATTCATTTCATGAGTGGTGGTGGTGAAACCAACTGGTCCCCACCAATTTGCAATGTGTTCTGGTTTTGTCCATACTTCCCAAACTAATTCCGGTGGCGCATTCAGTAACCTGGTTATTGAAAGCTCTCTGTTGGCAGTTTCATTCATTACAGTTGTCATATAACATAATTTATTGGTTTAAAATTGAGTCCTTAAAATTCAACGTTGTCTTTTTTTATTTTTTTCTCTTTCCAGTTTTCCTGGTTCTACCTGTTTTTATATCCTTTGTTTGTAATTCATCAAGATAGTTTTCCAGGGCATCTAATTTCTTATTCCAGAACTCCCGGTATTGCTCAACCCACTCCGAAACTTCATTAAGTTTTTTGAGATTTGCTTCGCAATGTCTTTCTCTTCCTTTTTGATTAATGACAATCAGCCCGCATTCAGTAAGGATTTTTATATGCTTGGATATCGCGGGCCGGCTGATATGGAATTTTTCTGAAACTGCATTCAGGTTCAAGGTTTCATGTGCGAGCATGCTGATGATCTCTCTTCGTGTCGGGTCAGCAATTGCCTGGAATACGTCTCGTCTCATAGTAAACTTGTTTTCGTAACCGATTGGTTACACAAATTTATATGAAACCATTTGGTTACGCAAAATTTTTCTTTGTCTTTTTTTAAAATGGGGAAAACTAAAGCGAAAGAGGGCTGTTTAATTCAAGACGCTGCAATGAAAGCCATTGGCGGAGACAAGATCAACTATTTCATCAACAGGGATGAATTCTCCTTTTACACGCAGGATCTTATCACAATCATGCAGATCAAAGTTTATCATGAAAGATGGGAAATGCCTGCTGAGCAAGGCAATAATTTGTTCCGCGTGCATGGGATCAAACACATTTGTTTTAAAAATCTCAACCATAAAATCTATTTGTCAATCATTTTGACAGACTCTTTAATAATTCTCTCCAGCTCTTTTTTTACATCCCTGATCTCCTCTTCTGAATTAATATAAACCAGTCTCCTATCCTTGTAATCACCCTCCAATAATTCGGACTTGATCTTTACGAGGCTGGGATGATGAAACACCAACATGATCTTATCCTTGCTCCTTGCGGGGCCAAAGGTTACAATATCTTCTTTGTAATAATAGCTCGGTGCATTCCATTTTATTCTTTCATTCAGCTTTGAGTCCGCGGTCTTGATGATCTTCCTTACTGCTTCCACTGCAGGTCGCATTTCAGGATCAAGCTTATTCATCCATCCGTCCACCTGCTCCTTCTCCGTTAATTTCGGTGATTTGGTTTTAACCGTCATTTTTTTAATTGATTTTTTAGTGATGCCTTCATCTCATTTTCCTTTACACGATATTTGACAATTTTACTTATCAAACTATATGGAATTGCTTTATCCAGAGGAAACTTTATCGTTCCCTTAGAAATTTCATACGCAGCCAATTCCTTTTTAAAAGCTTCAATGCCGGATGGTGTCGGATAAAATCCAATATGGCCCGGCCACGCAGCAAAATATACAAGCATCCCGTAATGCTTATAGGCAGGCATCTGGTAGCTAATCGCTTCCTCGGCTTCCGGTGCCGCCGATCGAATAGTTGAACGAAGTTTATTCAACGCTGCTTGCGCAGCTTGCGGTTGTGCTGCAACATATTCATCCACATTTTTTGCCGGCACAGCTTTTATTGATGTCATGATAACGTTTTTGAAAAGCTAACCCTGAGGTAGTTTTGTCATATCCATACATAAAAGTTCCCATTGGTGTCCATCTGGATCAGCAAAACCGTGCTGGTACATCCATCCATGGTCTTGCGGATCGGCATAAATTGAACCCCCTGAGTTAGCTGCTTTCTTTACCATTTCATCCACTTCTTCTCTGGATTCAATATCAAGTGCAATTAAAACTTCAGTGGTTTTAGTGGCATCAGCAATCTCCTTCTTTGTGAATGTCCTGAACATTGGTTCAGTAAGCAACATGGCATATATACTTCCATCGTTTATTATAAGGCAAGCAGCCTTCTCATCAGTAAATTGGAGGTTAAAAGAAAAACCAAGCTGTGTAAAAAAGTCCATTGATCTCTTTAGATCCTTTACGGGCAGATTCACAAAGATTTGTTTCGGCATCGTCGTCGTTTTAAACAGCTTTATAGAATTGTTTCCCCTCGGCTCTCATTTTTTTCTTCCAAAAAATATAAGACAGAATTCCCGGTACTATCCAAATCAGCATTCCTACCATAGCCGGGTCCACATTTCCTTTTGAAGCCGCTATTCCCGAATAGGTGGCTCCTATTAAGTCGAAGAACAAGCCGGCATAAGCCCATTCTTTAACTGTTTTATTTAATCCCGGAATCAGAATAGCGATTGACCCGAGCGCCTTTCCGATACCCAACAGTTGAATAAAATAGGCTGGATATCCTAAGCCTTTAACGAAAATTTCCATGGTAGTCTCGTCGAGCATTATATTGGGTATTGCAGAAAATATCATGAGCCCAGCAAATAATATGGTGAAAACCCAATACAAAATATTGATTGTCTTTAACGTCATAGTTTGTTGGTTTCAGTTTTATCTAAGAATTATTTTGCATTACAGGCAAACATCCAATTCACACCGTATTTATCGGTACAGCTTCCAAAATAATTACCCCAAAACATATCTTGTAATTCCATTGTAATGGTGCCGCCGGCAGATAATTTTTCAAATATTTTTTTGGTTTCTGCTCTTGTATCCGGATGCAGATTTATATGAACGTTATTCCCTTTATTTACGGTAAAGCCCATTGACTCAGGCGCGTCCGTTCCCATTAGCATATGGCCTCCAGTTATTGGTAAAGCAACATGCATCACGAGGTTTTTATCTGCATCAGCTAATGGTGGCATTCCTTCCTGCGGAGGGATCTCGCCGAACCTTGCGATCGCCCCGTTGAATTCAGTACCAAAAACTGATTTGTAAAAATTGAACGCATCCTCCGTGTTGTTGGAAAAATTTAAATAGGTGCTTACCCTTGCCATGGTCATTTGTTTTACCTAGTTCATTCAATAGATTATTAGCTTTCGCAAAGAGCTTTCAGTTTTTTCAAGGCCTTTGGCCATGTATCCATAAAATAAGATTTGAATTCCTGGTTGGCGTCCATATCGACCTCTACAACAGTGTTCCCATTGTTTGATTTAAAGGTATAGTTCTCCAAAGCACCAGCCCAGCTTTCAACTTCGGGGCCACTGGTAATTTCTTCTTCACCTTTTAAAGTTCCCAGGTGTTCAATACTTAAGAATTTGTTGGGAATATTTTCCCTTATTTTGCTCACCATCCCCCCAACGTTCCCGTCTTTGTCTGTTCCGATAAAAAGAATTTTAGATCCCTTGTCCCAGGAACCTTTATAATATGATGTGGGATTAAATTCAGCGGTCCACTCACGGTAGGATTTATCATCAAGCATTTTATTATAAACTTTTTCTACAGGCGCATTTATGTTTATATCAAATTGTATCACTTCAAGGTCTTTCGCTTCAGTGTGTTTCTTAAAATTATCCATGATAGCCTGCCATCCGTTTCTTTGCAATTCTATGGGGTGCGTGTTTTCCGCATCAAAAGTTTCAACAATTTTTGTTTCATTCCCGTTTGAAGAAAAAGTTACTTTCACTTTTCTTCCATCCCCGAGGGTGTATTCAATCAGTTCATGCTTTTTCACATTATCATACACACCGCCGAAATCAAAACTCATACTTCCATCCTTGGCGGCCATTGTCGCACTGAAAGAGCCTCCTTTGCGCAGATCATTTTCTGCTTTAAGAGTACACCAATCATCGGAAGCATTATTCCAGCGGATAATATGACGGGGGTCTGTCCAATACTGCCAGACTTTTTCTATTGGGGCATTTACAGTTGTCTCCACTGTAATTCGGGTTGCTGCGTTAGTTGTCGTTTCCATTTTATTATATTTTATTGTTAACAATCGATTTTTAAGGATTATAAAAATAACTCTATTTGCTTTTCAGGTAAATTAATTTTTTGAATAATTAAACATCCAGTTGATCCCGAATTTATCTGTGAGTACTCCAAACGTAGCACCCCAGAATGATTGATGCAAAGGCTCAATAATCTTGCCACCTGCAGAAAGGTTATTGAAAAAAGAATTTATTTCTTCTGAACTGCCGCAGCTCATACAAAGTCCGATAGAATTTCCTTTTACAATATTATTTCCCATCATGTCAGATGCCATCAATACAATATTCTCTTTTGTCAAACTGCTGTGAAGGATCTTCGCACCCATCTCAGAAGGCATTCTTGCCGCCATCGGTGATTCTGAAATTTTCTGCATCACTAACTCGCCACCCAGGCATTGTTGATAAAAAGTCATCGCTTCGCGGCATTGACCGTTAAAATTCAAATAGGCGTTTATCTGTGTCATAGTTTTAAATTTGTTTTATGAATTATCCTTCTCCATAAGCTATCCATCTGATAATCTCACCATACATCGTACATCTTTATCTCCCTCGTACATTTCCACACAACAACCTTCCGGATCAATTCCCGGATTATCTAAAAGCTTTTGAAAGGCCTTACCAATTGCCGGGATTTTGTTATAAAAACCTTTTACATAAATACTGGAATAGTTTCCTTTTTTTATAATAAAAGTTGGACAGCCCAATTTCTCTGCTTCACCTGCATAGTCTTCTTCAGCACCTGCTTTATAAATTATTTTACCCGGTGATTCAGGGTATGAGATACCGTAGATCTTTTTGTCTTTTGCAAATCCTGTCAAAGCATGGAGCTTTTGATGAGCTTCCGTTACCCCATCAGGAAATGAAGTTGCCTTTACATAAAACACTTTAATATCCTGTTTTAAGAAATAATTTTGCATGCTCTCGACGTTTGTTGAAACAAAACTATTGTCAGTTTTCGTACGCTGCGCTGTGCAAATACGTCAATCTAAGGGGTTGTTTGCGACAACGATTCGATTTACCTTTACCCAAACGAAAACAAATTGTATGAAGAATATTGCCATACTTGTTCCTGAAACTGCGGTTGTGGAAGCTGTAGCCGATCCGCGTTATATGTTCACGGCAGTAAATGAGTTTTTAAAAAGCCAGGGAAGACAGGCTTTATTCAACGTTCAATTAGTAGGATTAACTAAAGAAGTAAAACTAGCTGATGGAATTTTTTCTATTCATACCGATGCCACGCTTAAAAATGCAAATAAACCTGACCTGATCATTATTCCTGCAATCAGCGGTAACCTTGAGTATGCAATTAAATTAAATAGAGATTTTATTCCCTGGATCGTAATGCAATATAAAAATGGAACTGAAGTAGCAAGCCTTTGTCTTGGTGCTTTTATACTTGCATCAACAGGTTTACTAAATGGAAAGAGTTGTTCAACACACTGGCTGTTTGCAAATGAATTCAGAAGTATGTTCGCCGAAGTAAATCTTGTTGATAATAAAATTGTAACGGAACAAAACGGTCTTTATACAAGTGGAGGGGCTAACTCTTATTGGAATTTATTATTACATCTTGTCGAAAAGTACACAAGTCGAGAGCTTGCGATCCTTGCCTCTAAATTTTTTGTTTTGGATATTGACAGAAAAAGTCAATCCCCTTTCACAATGTTCAAAGGACAGAAGATCCATGATGATGATGAAATAAAAAAGGCACAGGAGTTTATCGAAACTAATTTTATGGAAAAGATCACGGTAGATGAATTATGTTCAAAGTTTGCCATCGGTCGCCGCACGTTTGAAAGAAGATTTAAAAAGGCAACGAACAATACT
>JAICGN010000098.1 GCA_025923075.1 Chitinophagaceae bacterium | reverse complement strand
CGAGTTTGGTTCCCTGTTCCAGCTTTATAAATTTTGACAGATTTGCAAGATCGAGCTTGCCCTTTATTGCTGCATCGATATATTGAATGGTTTCAGGGTTTCTGAATAATAACCTGAAATCAAAAGGTTCATTAGCCATTTCAGCATGACCTTTCGGAATATCAATAACCGTATTATCAGGTTTGCCGTCGGGGTTACTGGCATGTAATGACAATTGAATGTTTTTTACAGGACTGGGCAGATCAGGATATTGAAAAAATCCATTTTTTACTTCCAGGTTGATATCATAAGCCGGCATTTGTGTGGGGCTGTAAGTTCCTTTTACAAAACCATCAAGCTTTGCAAGGCCACTTGTTTTTATTTTACCAAAATCCTGCTTATAAATACCGGGAATCATCGAAAGGATATCCTTAAATTCATTGGACGGAGTTTTGAATTTGATATCCATATTATAGGTACTGTCATTGACGAATTTAAAAAAACCTTCCGCATTCAATTTCAGATCATTTATTGAGATTTCATCAGTATTGAATGTATATGTGTTTGTGCGATTATCAATTTTAATGTCGGCGACAACTTCAGCTTTTGTTTTGTTGAGATAAGGAATAGACGCATATATAAAATTGGTTGCATCTGTTTTTGTTTTAGTAGAAAGTGTAAAAACATCAGATGTAAAGTCGCCACTGCCTTCATGATTTAGCCCTGATATTTCCGCACTCATGTTGCTCATCTCATCTCTATACAGGATATAACCGTTGCTGATCTGGTATTTTTCAAGGTTCATTTTAAATTCTGAAGGCGAGGTATCCGGCGTACCTGTTGTATCACCAGCAGGTCTGGCAATATCCCAGTTTGCTTTTCCTTCTTTATTCATCAAAGCATGAATGCGGGGTGATTCTAAAAAGACGCCGTATACTTTTATATCTTTTCCTTTAATGGCGCTGAAAAAATTGACAGATGCATCTAATGTTTTTGCGGAAACCAGGGTGTCTTTGGCAAATTCATTGATACCAACCACAGAAAGTTCATCGAGTAAAATAGAGACCTTTGGAAAATGACGAAATAAAGAAAGATTCACATCCTTAAAATCAACTTTCGCAATCAGGCTTTTATTGATCTCTTTTTTTACTAAACCCGTTATTTGTTTCTTAAAAAGAACAGGAATTAAAAAAGCGGCTGCAATAAGTGCAAGCAGTATGATGCCGGTAATCTGCAGGGTTTTTCTTAGTATTTTCTTCATAGTAGGGATATATTGGATTTGGCCATCACAGGCAAATATGACGCCAAGGTAACTGTTTATAACCTGACTTACTATGGTTTTAATATGCTACGAAATGTAGAAAATCTATTGCGTAGAATTTCACGCAAAACCGCCACATTGAATTACAGAGATACCCGGTGTTTCTATGTGACTCCCTGTCTCCGTGGTTTATAACGCATCTTGAGTCATTACCCATGCCCTTATTAGTAGGATGAACTATAAAAGAAAGACGAAGATTGCTAATGCAGAACATGAACGGACAGAAAATATTATGAAAGGATAGCGAGTTTAAATCCAAAGCTATATCTTGTAAATTGAATGAAAGTCCGGGCTTGCATATTAATGATTCTCTGGAGCACATTGCTGATCGAACCACTGTCTGCCAATTTCAGTATCAAAACTCCCTATTCTTCCTGCTCAGAAAAACAGGAGGTTCAATCATCCTGCTCGAAATCCAAATGCGATCAATCAAACAGCAAGGAGAAAGAAGATGATTGTGAGAATAATCGCTGCAATCCATTAATGTCATGTCCAACCGGAAATTTTTATTTGTTGGGACATCCCCACTTAGCAATTGCAGCTTTTATTCCACCAAAACAAAAGGCGATCTTGATCAACGATAACCGCATTCAAAAAGGCCTGGCCGAATGTTGGCACCCGCCTGAGATGATTTAATTCCTGCCTGCCGGAAGGCAGGTTTAGCAATTAAATTATTTATTAATCAAATTTTTTTAAAATGAAAAAATTACTGGTAGCAATACTGGCTGTTAGTTTAATGTCCTTACCTGCCATGGCCTCAAACGATGGCGGTAAAAAGAAAGCCAGAAAAAAGGCTAAGATCGAATGCAAAAAGGATAATTCTTGTGACCTAAAAATTTGTGATCCGAAAAATTGTGATCCGAAGAACTGTGATCCCAAGAATTGCGATCCAAAGAATTGTCAATACCCGTCTGATAATAAAGGCGAGAAATGTTCGGAAGCATCTAAATGCCCGGGCATTCAATAAATGTTGAAAGATGGATGTAAGCCGCTCCCTTTGGGGAGTGGCTTTTTTATTTTTTTATTTTGTTATTGGCATGAACTATAAAAGATAATGTATGAACCAGAGAGGCACAATGACACGGCGATCCACGGTGATACCCGGGGTTGCGTTGTAACTCTTTACTTATTTGAAATTTTCATTGCCGCTTTACACTTCCTTCCAGCACGGGGCGAAACCCGAGGCAGTCCGCCGTGCCTCCTTCATCCAGGGAACCCGGACCTGCATGGCGTGCAGAAACGCGGACCATTTCAATTCCCGTGCACCAACCGCCGCCACGGTCGGCATGTCGTTGCTGTTTCCCGTTTTCGGTTGCTGGTCCCCGTGGGTCAACCTTCGGTGAAACCTTGTAGTAGTCCTTATCGTACCAGTCGGCCGTCCATTCAAACACATTGCCCGCCATATCGTAGAGACCATAACCATTTGGAGGATATTGCGCTACTGCAAACGAACCCCCAGCACTTGCAAAGTTTGCCTGGCGAAGAGAGGTAGTGTCTCCATTAGGGTATTGTTTTGCCTCCAGACCGCCGCGCGCAGCATACTCCCATTCGGCTTCAGTGGGAAGTCGCATAGTGACCTTATACTTTTCCGAAAACCAGCGGCAATACGCTTGTGCATCATCCCAGGTCACGCCGACTATCGGATGCATACCACCTCTCGACTTTGAACGGCCAACGGGGTAGCCTGATTCATCCAGAAAATTCTTCCATTGTATAAATGTGATCTCAGTACGTGCCATCCAGAAGGAACTTATCGTCACACGATGAACGGGTTGTTCATTCGGCTGCGCCTGGGAAGAGCTGTCACCCATTGCAAATGACCCGCCCGGTATCCTGACAAAGTGGAGATCTCCGAGCACAAGTGTGTCGACTAGTTGGGCAGAGGCTTTGGTAGGCGGCGGAACGCAGCCATTGGTGTAAAGAAGGAATAGTCCTATGGCAATAGTCACAGTCACCGTATATAACCTGGTCATCAGGTAACGGAACCAATCAATGTTCGGCGACTTGAAGCGTTGTTTATTCATACGACATATCTCATATGATATCCCTGAGCTATCTGTTCATAATTCCGGACTGCATTACCGTAACAGCAGCTTTATGCAACTATTGTATTAGAAAGTTACTGAATTTAAATTTTTCAGTTGTTGGTGAATATCTGCGTAAGAAAGTCACCGCCAATATTGGAACGACGCTTTTCTTACATGCTGACTTCCTGGTTACGTGATTTTATTTTGTATTGAATGTTTCTCTTAGCAGACATTAACGTCATAAAGCGTTCCACATCGTAAAAAGCATTATGTGTTGATGGAGCTATAGTGGGAAACAAAAGATCAAACGCATGGTCGGTTTGTGGCAGGACATGCAAGATCGCCGGAACTTTTTCTTTGATCAAACGATCATATAAAAGACGGGTGGAGTTTATGGGAGCCATTATATCGTGTTCACCATGTATCAATAATGTGGGAGGGCAACTTGAACTGACATGGGTGATAGGTGAAAAAAGTTTATAGCGTTCCGGGCACTCATCAGGATGTCCACCCATCAGCGGTGCGATGGTCCCGATATTTTCAAATCCTTTATCCATGCCAAGTCGGTGAAAGTCTTTACCGATTCTTTTTTTCAGCCACGCAGGCATTTCTGTAGGAACCTTCTTTTTTGGTTGGCCCGGTCGCGACCTCGTAGTCAGATGTTGATTGGTATGATAATACAATGCCTCCAGATCGGTAGCTGGATATTCTGCGACAACTGCACAGCAATTGACATTCATTCCTTCAAGTTCAACGGGTGTAAATCTTGCATCGTTGATAGTATATGCTGCCATCAGTGCAAGAAATCCGCCCGAGGAAGCTCCCCCAACAATTATTCGATCAGGATCGACTTTATACCTACCTGCATTTTCTTTCATCCAAACGATAGCCCTTTTCACATCGTTTATCATGCCCATCAGATCTGTTTCGGGACTAAGCCGGTAAGCAATATCCATGATCACATGTCCCTGTGCGGCAAGATGCCTGAAAAACGGCCGGGTACCATAGTCTTTATCAAGAAAATAAAATGCACTGCCATGAATATAAATAAAAGCAAGACCAGAAGGTTTTATGGTCTCGGACGGTTGCCACAGATCACATAAAAGTTTCCGACCAGTGCCCGGAATAGTTGCGAAGGAAATATCCTGTTCAAAGCGTGGGTCCGGGACTGCTGGCAATTTCATTGCATAACGAGACGGAAGGAAGTATTTTTTTTGCGGTCCCTTTATGCGCTTTTTCCAATTCAAACCAAAAGCATGTTCAAAGCCGCTTGCAGAATCCGGCGGACGGGTCACACTTACCACATGTATAAGATAAATACTTGTTATGTAGATCCCGATAACCGCAATGAATACTGAACTTGCAGCAAGACCGATAATAAGCGCCAACGAACCAACCAATATAAACAATGGTGAAAGTGCAGATGCAAAAACCTTCAGACCCCACATTGCAGCAGCAGGCCAGCGGAATGGAAGAAAAAGAACAATGCTCATCAAAGCAACAAGGGAGCCGACAGTACCAGCAATAATCTGTATGATCACTATTATGATTTCCATGATGCTCACTAAACGGTTTCTTTTATTTTAGAATTTTGTTTGTTGAATAGTTGCCTTTCATCGCTCATCTCTTTTTTATATGATATACTTAATGGAGATCTCGTTTCAACCCGTAAAAGGATAACGGCAAACACGAGGAGCCAAACCATAAAAGCGGCAATGTTGATCCGTTCCCATAAACCTATGAATGGTGTAGACTCGTTTTTGTCAACATAAGGAGCTTCTAAAGCCGTTAGAACTCCAAATACGATGAAAACAAGAATTGTGACGAGGGAATAAAAACGGAATGTTTTTCCGAATGCTACGGCACCAAAACCGATCGAGAGGAACATCAGGAACACAGTTATGAAGCTCATAGCGATATGCCAGGTATCTGTAAAAGTTCCTCCGCCTGCCGCCAGCACTTCACGTTGATGCATAGGAGACCAGGTCAAGCCCATCAGTCCATGAATGATCATGAATATTCCCACGAATCGTAAGGATCGTTTTTCACCACTTGATTTAAGAACTCCCCAACCGAAAGCGGCAATCAGCAATGTGTAAATTATACCCAACACAAACCATAAAGGTCTTGTTGGAGCATCAACTGCCGACAACTCACTGACTACTTGACTAACCCAATTATATCCTTCATATAACGGGGGAATGAATATGTTCATGCCGATATAAAGCAGTGAAGCCAGTGCGCCACAGCTGAGTAACAACTTTCGTCCCATAGTTTTAATCTTTGGTGAACATTACAAAGTAAACTATAGAACGTTTCAAACACAATGACCGCCGTCATTGATTGAAATGATAATGGAATAAACGGACAGCGATGTCCTCTTTCGGAGTATCGAAGTACAAATAGTTTATACTTCTTCTAAAAAGGCAAGAATATTACCGTCCGGATCGGCAATATAGAATTCTTTGCCATAAGGTCTCTCGCACAATGGCTGGACTATGTCAACAGATTTATTTACAAATTCTTCGTAGAGCGCTTCAATATCTTCTACTGAAAAGACTATGTCGGGGTCATCTTTTTCTCTTTTACTTTTCCGCTCTTCAATCGAAGCTTTTCCGGATTTAAGATGAATAGAGTGGCTATCCTTGATAACACCTGCATAGAAATCTTCATAACGAAACTCTACATCAAACCCTAACTTTTTCGTGTAAAATTCAATTGAATGTTCAATATCGGTGACAAGCAATTGGGGACTCATTTTTTTAATTTTCGACTGTGCGCTTGCATTCATAGCGTTTCCTTAAAAGATTATGGTTAGTTTTTTTGCGGTATTGCGCAATGAGATTTACAAATCCGATGCTTCATTTTTTCCACGATCGATCTGTTTAGTGGTTAGAGGATAATTAAAAGTATAAAAAAATTGATTGTTGCTTCGGGCACCGGGAGAGGAAATGTGCGAATCATCAGCAATCAGTTATTCTGTTCCTTGTCAGGCATCTAACAACAACTGCGTCGTTATTGAATATGTCATAACACACTCTGTCCGAACGTCAATAAATTACTTCGGGAACAGTTCCGGAATGCCCGATTTTTGTTACATTTCGTTTTGTAGCCCAAAATATATGTGATCTTATTTCGCTTAGATCTATAAGAGCACGAAGATTTCACGACAACAGGTTGTAAAAGGCAGGATGATCTCGCTGGTTAATTATTGATAAAGTAGTGATAAAGAAAATTAATCCTGAGTCCGACAGGAGATTGGTCATCATTATTAGCAGATCACCAAAAAATTAAATATATGCATCACTTGAAAACAATCGCGCTAAAATTATTCCTCTTCACATCACTAATTTCCTCCGATGTTTTTGCACAAACTGATAAAAAGCAACGTGTACTCGTATTGACAGATATCGAAGCAGATCCGGATGATGCACAATCGTTGATTCGCTTTCTGCTCTATTCCAATCAATGGGATGTAGAGGGATTGATAGCTACCACTTCTATTCATCAGCAAACAAGAGTGGCGCCTGAAAGCATTTTGAAAATTTTGGATGCATATAAAAAAATACAACCAAACCTGTTAAAGCATGAAAAAGGTTTTCCATCGTACGATTTGCTGAGATCAAAAGTGAAAAAAGGACCAGCCGTATACGGCATGCAAGGTGTCGGCGAAGGAAAAGATTCAGAAGGTTCTGACTGGATAATAAAAATTTTAGAACAACAGGATAATCGCCCCTTATGGATTTCGGTGTGGGGCGGACCCAACACATTGGCTCAGGCATTGTGGAAAATACAGAAAACCAAGCGCCCGGAGGAAGCCGAAAAGCTTTATAAAAAATTACGCATCTATACTATATCCGATCAGGACGATTCAGGTCCATGGATTAGGAAGAATTTTCCTTCGGTTTTTTTTATTCTGACACCTGGCTATAATTATGCAAATGCTACATGGTTGGGTATTGCATTCCCGTTGCCTGGCTCCAATCCCGAAGTAATTTCGAATGAATGGCTCGCAAAAAATATTCAGCAGGGGCATGGCCCGTTGGGCGCCGCTTATCCGGATGTAGCTTATGGTATGGAAGGTGATACGCCTTCTTTTCTAAATCTTATTAGCAATGGCCTGAGCGATCCGGAACATCCAAACTACGGGGGTTGGGGCGGTCGGTATGAATTCTATCTTCCAACTTTCGAGGATTCAAACACGGGAATGTTCAAAAGAGAAAACTGGCCAAAAGACGAACCGGAAACAAGGGCGATCTGGACAAATGCAGCTGATTCCGTTGTTTCTCCAATTGATAAGAAAATTTATGGAGGAAACAAGGAAACTATCTGGCGTTGGCGCACTGAATTTCAAAATGATTTCGCAGCCCGCATGTTGTGGGCAACAAAAAATTTCAGTGAATGCAATCATCCTCCTGTACCCATGCTGGCACATAGCAACCATATCACAGTTAAATCGGGCGAACAGTTTCGTTTAAGCGCTGCCGGCACAACAGACCCTGACGGAGATTCGATGAGCTATTTATGGTTTCAATATAAAGAAGCCGGAACCTATAAGAGCACTGTAAGTTTTAGACCCTATGCACCCAATCTTTATGAGCTACCCGTAACAGCACCCGTTGTTGACACTGCTCAAACCATACACTTTATTCTGAAGGTAACAGATAAAGGAACACCATCGCTGACACGGTATAAAAGAGTAATAGTGACGGTAGTACCCATGAAATGAAAGAGAATAATAGTAGAGAAAGATTTTAATGTATTGACCAGGACTCCAGCAGCGGCGAAGTGCTAAACGATCTTTCAGGAGTATAGGTTTTTATAAATGTCTTTTCAACTTCAGTTAAATCTGTGTTTTGAAAATCAACTGAACCTATAGCTGCTATGTCCCTTCTCTTATTTAAACCTTCAATGATTTTGTCTATGTCCATGCAGACCAGGTTTGATTCCTTGTTTGCAGAAAGTTAAGTCATTTTCCCTGCCCTGTCTACCAACTGGAAGGCGGACTGCAGGAATTTTTCACGCAGAGAACGCAAAGTAGCCACGAACGCTGCGCCGCTTAACCCGTTGGGGTTGTTGCGAGAAATTAATTTTTCAGCTTTTTATGAATTCATTTGTTAGTTTGACAAACTTGCATTTACTTTGCAATACAAAGTGCTTTTTAGTTTAAAATTCCGGGATAAATCCCACCAGCGGTTAACAATTCAATTTCGGCAATATGAGAGAAGAGATCAAGAACAACTTAGACAATCCAGCACAACTTGAAAGATTGTACCAGGAGAACAGAACAACTTTCAAACGTGAGTTCAATCTTATTTATCCTGATATCCGGCAAACCGCAGCGGCTCAAATCTGGAATGCACGTTTAAATTTTGAGAACGAAAAAATTTCATGGGGCACAAATAAGGAACTGATCGTTGTCCTCGTACTTTCTTTTATAGCAGGATTGATCGCAAAAATTCCCGACTTTACCGAAATTACGCCTGAGTACTTTTATCCCCGCAATATTGCCTTTGTCGTTTTTCCCCTACTGGCAGCATACTTTGCCTGGAAGCATAAAAATCAAACGACCAAAATCCTTATTGTTGCTTTAGTCTTCCTGGTTTCCGCTATCTACATTAACCTACTTCCCAATAATCCTAACAGCGACACCTTAATTTTAGCTTGTGTTCATCTGCCGTTGTTTTTATGGACTGTTTTAGGGTTTACGTTTGTTGGAGACAAACTGAACAACAACCAACGACGGTTAGATTATCTACGATATAACGCCGACCTGGTGGTGATGACGACAATCATACTTATTGCAGGTGGACTATTAACCGCCATTACATTCGGACTATTTGAGCTGATCGATATTAAAATAGAAGAATTTTATTTCCACTACATTGGAATCTGGGGACTTGCCGCCGCCCCTATCGTGGGAACTTACCTTGTTCAGACAAATCCACAATTGGTCAATAAGGTCTCCCCCGTGATCGCAAAAGTATTTACCCCGTTGGTGCTTGTGACACTTGTCGTTTATCTTATTGCGTTGATCTTCACAGGCAAAGACCCATATAACGACCGGGAGTTTCTTTTAATCTTTAATGCGCTGCTGGTGGGGGTAATGGCGCTTATCTTTTTCTCAATAGCTGAAAGCTCCAAAAATGCAGATAGCAAGATTGGAACAATCTTATTACTTGGGCTATCAATCGTGACAGTGATCGTAAATGGCATAGCACTATCCGCGATCGTGTTCAGAATTTCTGAATGGGGACTTACTCCAAACAGATTTGCCGTATTAGGTGGAAATCTTCTGATCCTGACAAATCTTCTTATTGTTACTTACAGACTTTTTAAAACAGTAAAAGACAAAAATGAAATTGAAAAAGTCGAAAACAGTATTGCTTCGTTTTTACCGATTTATTGTTTATGGACCATCTTTGTGACATTTGTTGTGCCCGTGCTTTTTAACTTCAAATGACAGAAGACAAATAGATTCAGCACATAAACTACGTAAATATGTTTGTATAGAAAGTTAGTGCATTTTTTTGTTGTTGATGGGAAGATGTAATGAAGAAAGATGCTGATACCAGAACACCCCTGCCATAGTGCAAAGCCTTACTCATTTTTAATTACTTCACCTTCTTTCATTACAAAATGAACATTTCTGATCGCATCAATATTTTCAAGAGGATTATTTTTAAGTGCAATAATATCTGCCCAATAATTTTTTTCAAGGATGCCCCGGTTTCTTTGTATGCCTAATAGTTCTGCGGCATGAATAGTCATGGTTTGCAAAATATACGAAGGAGGGATCTCTGCAGCTTTCCAATGTTTTAAAATTTCGAGATTTGATTCCACCCTGTTCTTCCCCGGTAGATCAATAATGACATCTGTTCCAAAGGCCATCTTTACACCAATTTTATACGCTCTTTTAAGACGATCAAGAATACCATCTGTAAATTGTTTGGCTGATCCGGAATCAAGGCCATAAGCATACATATTATTAAAAGTGAGATCGGTGCCTACTAAAAATGTTCCCCTGTCTTTCATCATTTGCAGCAAGCTATCTTCTAAAAAAAGACCATGTTCAATAGCATCAGCACCGCCCAGTATAACATTTCTCGCAGGCTCACCTTCAAATACATGACATGTTAACTTCACACCTGCCCTGTGCGCTTCATTGGCCGCCGTCCTGATATTCTCCTCCGTATAAAAATATCGCTGATCACCCTGAACTATCTTGATAACGTTTGCTCCAAAATAAATATTCTTACGAATGGCTTTAATGATCTCATCATCTGTATCAGCATCTAAATATTCAAACGCCCAGGCATTTTCATTTTCGGGATTGATACCTTGCGTTTGTCCGCCGTAAGGAGCGATAATTTTACCGGAATAAAAAATAGTTGGCCCTTTTACCCAACCACGCCTGATCGCTTTTATTACATCTGCGGTTGCATAGTTAGCATCATTGCCAATATCTTTTATAGTTGTAAATCCACTTTTCAAAAATAACTCCGCATTGTGTGCACCTCTTAATGCTCTGAAAGCCGAACTTTCTTTATCGTAAATATCTTCGATCCCTGAATATTTTCTATATGGATAGTTAGAAGTTATATGAACGTGGCAATCCATAAGACCGGGCAGCACCCATGATTTGCTAAGATCAATTACCTTATCGTTGTTTCCAACTGCCAGGTTAGCACCAACCTGTACTATTCGTCCATTTTTAATAATTATAATTTGGTTGTCTAAAAATTTTCCGGTCCTCGAATCGAATAGATGACCTGCTTTTATAACAGTGTTTTGAGCTTGCAAAGGGAAGTTCAACACGATGCAGGTTAAAATAAAGAAAGAGGTTAGGATAAATTTGTTTAATAGCTTTTTCATTTTTAAAGTGTTTCGAGTTTATTGTGGGCAAATATTAGCGATAATTTATTAGCTCCCTGAATACACTAAGTGTAATCAAGCAGGTTCAGCTTTTCTTTTAATGATTGATACCTGGGGTCGTGGCGCGCTTCTTTGAACATTGGGTGGTCAAGAAGAATAGCTACGACCCCCATCTTTTTTTCGACACACTTAAATAAGTGATGAAAAGCTTTGTCTTTGTCGCCCAATGACCACCAGATCATGGCAATGTCTATATCTAATACTGTTCCCGGTTCTTCAACCTGGCGCTGCTCTATCCTACGAATACAATCCAATGCTTTTTCAGTTTCACCTGATTGAGCATATGCGTACCCTAATGGTGCAAGGCCTTTTAATGGATGCTTGATTAACTTGTGAACTTCTTCAAATATTTCTGCTGCTTTCATCCAATCTCCTTTTAACCCGGTGCACCAGCCCTTTAACTCCATTCCTACGCGCATGTTAGGATACAGGTCTAATAACCGCTCAACTTGTTTTAATGCATCATCAGTTCTTCCGGCATTGAGGTAAGCATCTCCAAGGTACTGATTAACTATCGGGGAAATTGGATCTATCTGCAACGCTTTTTCCATAATATCAACAGCTTCATTCTTTCGCCCTGTGCTCAGATAATACAGAGAAAGTAACTGGTGGGCCCCGGTTGTAGCAGGATGCAGCGCTATAGCTTTTAGCAATGATTCATTTGCCTGTTTCCATTTCCAATCGTACAACAAATAGGCCGAACCTTTAGCAATGTATCCTGCTGCGAGTGAACTATCCAGTGCTAATGCTTTGTCGCTATATCGATGTACAATTTCAAATGCTTCATGGGGTTGCATTTGTCCTGTTGCTCCCAGAAAAGCATAAGCTGCTGCAGCCATCGCATAAGCATGCGCATAACGCGGTTCAAGTGTTATTGCCTTTTCAAAACATTCTATCGCTTTCCTGGCATCACTAGGAGTTACCTTATTATAAAAATGTAATCCTTTCAAAAAAAGTGTGTACGCCTCAATATTTTGAGTGGGGATCTGTACCAATGTTTCCCCGTGTTCTTGTGGAGTTAGATTTTCACGGAGCTTATTGGCTATAATCCCGCTAATCTCGTCCTGCAACAGGAATATATCGGTAAGGTCCCGGTCATAGTTTTCACTCCAGATATGATATCCGTCAGCTGCATTTATTAACTGCGCCGAAATGCGTACGCGGCTCCCGGCTTTACGAACACTTCCTTCCAGTATTCTGTCTACGTTTAGCTGTATGCCAATGTCACGTATATCGGTATTTTTTCCTTTAAAAGCAAAGGCCGAAGTCCTCGAAGTTACCTGGAGACCATCTACTTTAGTAAGTGCATTTAGTAATTCTTCTGTAATACCGTCACTGAAGTATTCATTGTCAGGATCGGCACTCATGTTTACAAATGGCAGCACTGCCAAACGATTAGCAGGTTGTTTGGTTTTTCCTTTTAGTGCATCACGACCAGGAACAACAAGGCCTTTATTATCTATGGCAAATATTCGAACAGGCTTTATGATGTTCTTTAGTTCAAAATAACCCATTTCACGGGCTGTCAGGTTTTCCTGGTTGCTTATTTCATCAAATACTTTTTCCGAGATAAAAATTGAGCCGGGAACGGCAAGGGATTCAATCCTTGATGCAAGGTTTACGCCATCGCCATAAATGGTTTCATTTTCTATTGAGATATCTCCAGTATGAATACCGATCCGCAAGTCTACTTTGGGTTCCTGCTGTAATGCCTGTTGTATTTCCACTGCACATTTAACCCCATCAATAGCGCTGTTAAAAATGCTTAGAGCACCGTCACCATAATATTGAAGAATTTTTCCATGGTGAGCAGAAACAGACGCTTCCAAAACCTCCTTCAGTCTTCGATGCTTGACTTTAGCCAATTGTTCATTTTGCTGCATAAGGGCAGTATAGCCAGACATGTCCGAAAACATAATTGCAGCAAGTTGACGCATAGGTAAAAATAGTGAAGATAAAGTTGGCCCGGGCGGACGGAAGAACTATCAACAGCCGTGGTAGTTAATTGTTTTGTACCCCACTATTTTTCCTTCTCAGCTCAAACAATTTTTTTAGTTCAGGTTTATTAAAAGCTTTTTTTAGTGCAGGATGGTCTGCATAATCTTCCGGTATCGTGATCCTGGAATAATAAACAAGGCCCACCTCGCGGGAAGCATAGGCCTTTTCAATTTCTCCGGCCGCCTGTTCCCACATCTCCAATTGCAAATAATATTCTGCTGATCTTGCATGGAGGCGATTCATCTTTTGCAGGTTCGCAATTGCAAGAGCTTTGTCTCCTCTTGCAATTGCAATATCCGTTGCCAGTTCAATGTGCAACGGATCACTCTCCGGAATTTTTTTTACGATCTCTTCAGCCTTGTCAACCTGTTTTGCTTTCAGGTATGACCAAACTAAAGGCGGCCAGCTTGCAGCAGCAATAAAGCTTTGTAAATTCATTGATAAACCAACATTTGATATCCTTATTGCATTATCATAATCTTTAGCCATATAATACGCCATGGCCAGGTTTGCATAATTTACCGCCAGCAGTGGATCCAGTTCAACGGCTTTTGATTCCATTTCGATTGCTAGTTTCTTATCAGAAACGATCCAGTAATAGTCTCCAAGGAAATTATACATTTCTGCATCATTTGGACTAATAGTCTTAGATCTGCCAAACGCCTTTTCTGCGGCCGCCCAATCCCAATCATAATACGCAGCAATTGTTCCGAGAACCGACCAGGCTTCGCCATTGTTTGGATTAAGCGTAAGTGCTTTATTGGCTTCCAGTTTCGCAGAATCCATTATTGGTTTTGCATTATCAACCTTCAAATAATTTCCAAAAATTGTTAATGCTCTTGCAAGACCGGAATGTGCCGGTGCAAAATTTGGATCAAGCTTTATCACTTCCTCAAACAATCGTTTTGCTTCCAGCAGGTGTTCCCGACGAAATGAAAGTTGTTGCCGGGCCTTCAGATAATTTGAATATGCATCAGGACTCGTAGAAGCTGTGGCCTCTGGTTCTTTATTATTCAGCAAGTGTACATTCAATGCGGTAATGATCGCCTTTGTTATTTTATCCTGTACACTGAAAATGTCGGTTAGTTCTACCTCGTAAGTATCGCTCCAAATATTAAAACCATCTTCCGTATTGATCAATTGGGCCGTGATACGTAATTGATTTCCTGATTTCCGAAGACTGCCTTCGAGAATCGTACTCACGCTGAGCTCATCGCCAATGGCTTTAAGATCCTTGTTCATTCCTTTATAGGAAAATGATGAAGTTCTGCCAGCGACTTTCAGTTCAGGGATCCTTGCAAAGGCGGCGATCAGTTCTTCTGATAAACCATCACTAAAATATTCCTGGTCTTTGGCCGCGCTCATATCGGTAAAGGGTAATACGGCAATTGATTTATCCTTTGGCTTAGTAACTGATTTACGTGCAATAAATGTTTGATACGAAAAAAAACCGGCTGCAACCAGCACTGCGATCAACAAGGAAACAACTATGATCTTTTTGTTTTTTTGTCCCGGATCTAATTTTCCTTCTATATTTTTCCGTTGTGGAACAGATAAGCCTGCATTGGTTAGTGCAAATACCTGCAGGGGCTGCCCTACGTTTTTAAAATTGAAATTCCCCAGTGAAACTGATGTAAAAGCAGAGTTGTTCTTTATTTTATCATAAAACTCGGCGGAAACCAAAATGGTATTGGCTTGTCCCAACGATTGCACTCTTGAAGCCACGTTCACACCATCACCTAATGCTTTAGCATCTTCAAAAAAAACTTCACCAACGTGTAAACCGATGCGAAGTGGAACGACCGGTTCTTTTTTCAATTCTTCCTGCACAGCAAGTGAACAGTTAGCAGCATCAGTAGCGTTATGGAAAATGCAAAGACTGCCATCGCCATAATAGTTCAATACTTGTCCGTCATGTTGGGTTACGAGTTTTTCAAGTGTGGCATTGTAGTGTTTTATGACCGACACCGCTTTTTGCTCATCAGCCTGCATCATAGCCGTATACCCGACAATATCGGTAAACATGATGGCAGCAAGCTGACGACCTTGTGGCATTCATGAAAGTTATAAATTTTTAAGCTCCTGCTGGGAAGAACTATGAAGGAAATAGGTTATTTGTTTTCACGCAACGTTCGCAAAGGAGCAGCGAAAGCCGCGTCGTTTAATCGCTGCGACGGCCGCGAGAAATAAAGTTTCCAGTTGGCTCTGGGTCTAGTTTTCTTTCTTTCTCAAATAATTCTGTATTTTATAACCTATAAAAGCAAACAGTAGTCCATTCAGTACCGCAACAAAAACCACTATTCCCGGCGCAAGCTCATCTTCAGGTGGAATATTGTTAAGGAAGATTAATTTAAATAGTAAAAGAAACCCGGTTAGACCTAACACAAAACCACTAATTGTACCTGTTTTGTTTTTCATATTATATTTCTCATAATATAGCTATAGACTTTGGAGTTTACACCTTCCAGGAATTTACATATCTGGGATTTCCGGCTCAACCAATTTCTTTAATTTTTCCAATGACTCCTGCCATCCCAAATAACACATATCTGCCGGGATCATTTCCGGAATACCTTCCTGTGTCACTTTAAGTTCAGTACCGGCAGAAACTTTGGTAAGCCAAACTGAAGTGGTCATTTCTCCAGGCAAATTCGGATCATCAAATGAATCAGTGTATTTCAAAAACTCATTTGGTTTGAGCTCCAAATATTTTCCACCAAAAGAATGTGCATTGCCGGTAGTAAAATTGATAAAGGACATCTTATAACTGCCGCCAACCTTCGCATCCAGGTTATGAACAACGCAAAGATATCCATACGGCGGAAGCCAGGATGCTATGGCATTGGTGTCAGTAAAGGCACGATAAACTTTTTCCGGAGTTGTTTTAAGAACCCGGTGTAGTGTTACGCTGTTTGTTGACATATAAATTCTTTAGACAAAATTAGTGTGGTGTGCGAATTATGCTTTACGAAAATCAGGCTGTAGTTTATCCCCCGCTGGCGGGGGCCGGATGGTCGACCTTTTTGAATTATCGAATGGGGGTGGACTAAATGCGCAACCTAAATATCCACCCCCAGTTGTAGACTCACTTATGCTGTAGTACTTCCCCCGTCCCGATAGCGATCGGGAGGGATAATGTGCACTCCGCTATTCGATCAATATTTTTGCTGTAAGAACTATCGATTTGAATTCGGCCGGCCAAAATATAAAACATATCCATCTGCATCTGTTACTTCAAATCCACGCAGCCCATCATCGTTGT
>JAICGN010000097.1 GCA_025923075.1 Chitinophagaceae bacterium | reverse complement strand
TTATGTGATTAAAACCGGTCCCGGCTATGCGATACCAATGCCGGTAGACGATGAACCATGGAAACAAACTGATGACCAGGTGAAGTATGTGCCATTGCAGGCCAGGGAAGGTGATCTTGCAATCTTCTTATTGAGCGGTGCCACGGAAGTAATGTATGAAAATGAAAAATATTATATCGTACCGCAAAGTGCTATATTGATGTTGGAAAGGGAAGAGGATCTTTAGCTGATTGAAGGACGATTTAATTTAATCTTCAACTAACAATATGCCAGATAAAACCAAATTTTCCGAAACGATAAAGACGGGATACACTTTCAAAGGCGAAGCATACAAGATCGGATGCGGGGTTTTGGATGGCGAAGTGGTAACGGATGCCGCAGTTTTACTTCCATTAAAAACAATGAACCGCCATGGATTGATCGCGGGGGCGACAGGCACCGGTAAAACAAAAACCTTACAGGTATTAAGTGAGATACTAAGTGATGCAAGCGTACCCGTAGTCATGATGGATATTAAAGGCGATCTAAGTGGTATTGCTGCCGCAGGCACAGTAAACGATAAAATCAATGAACGTGTACAAAAATTAAATGTTGAGTTTAAACCTACTGCTTATCCGACTGAGCTGCTTACGCTCAGCAATCAACAGGGCACAAGA
Source organism: Chitinophagaceae bacterium (assembly GCA_025923075.1). Lineage (GTDB taxonomy): Bacteria > Bacteroidota > Bacteroidia > Chitinophagales > Chitinophagaceae > VBAS01. The sequence goes on along the minus strand of JAICGN010000097.1, from coordinate 15,957 downwards.
TTGAGAGCCACGGTTAGCGAGTTCGGTCCTGTATTGCTTTCAAAGATTTTAGGATTAAATGATACGCAAGGTGGTTTTGTGTCGATGATCTTCAAATATTGCGATGATAACAAGCTTGCTTTACTGGATCTAAAGGATTTTATAAAAGTATTACAGTTTGTAAGTGATGAGGGGAAGGCAGGGCTGGAAAAGACATATGGCAAGATCTCAACTACTTCTACGGGAACTATTTTAAGAAGAGTAATAGAACTCCAGCAGCAAGGGGCCGATATGTTTTTTGGAGAGATAAGTTTTGATATAGATGACCTGATGCGAATAAGTGATGATGGTCGCGGAATGATCTCGGTGATCCGTGTTACTGATCTGCAGGATAAACCGAAACTATTTTCCACCTTCATGCTCCAATTGCTTGCCGAGTTATATGCCACATGTCCCGAGGAAGGTGATCTTGACAAACCAAAGCTGGTAATGTTCATTGATGAAGCGCATCTTATTTTCCAGGAGGCAAGCGCGGCTTTGCTCCAACAAATTGAAACAATCATTAAATTGATTCGCTCAAAGGGAATTGGTATTTTCTTTTGTACACAAAATCCGATGGATGTTCCCGCATCCGTGCTTGCACAATTAGGCTTGAAAATACAGCATGCATTAAGAGCCTTTACGGCAGCTGACAGAAAAGTGATCAAACAAACAGCAGAAAATTACCCAGAAACTGAATTTTATAAAACGGATGACCTGATCACCCAGCTTGGTATCGGGGAAGCATTAGTTACAATGCTGAATGAAAAAGGCATTCCAACTCCGCTGGTGCATTGCATGGTACGTCCACCGCAGAGCAGGATGGATGTTTTGACCGACGCAGAAATCGAGGCACTGATCGCCAGATCAAAAATTGCTTCTACCTATAATAAAATAGTTGACAATGAAAGTGCGTATGAGATACTGAACGAAAAGCTAAAGGAAGCTGCTAAGGACGATGACGAAAAGAAACAAAGGAAGAAATCTGCAAAAGAAGATAAAGGCTTTTTTGATGATCCAGTCGTAAGAAGTATGACTCGTACGGCGGGGAATACGATTGTCAGAAGCTTATTGGGAGTTTTAGGGCTCGGTGGCAGAAGTAGTCGAAGAAAATCTTCATTTTAGTCTTACCCATCCCGCATTATCTACTTCTAATTTATTTTCTGCTTGTAGGAATTCGATCACCTTCCATGCTTTTTCTTTTTTTATCGCACCAAGCTGGTCCATTAATTCTTTTGAAGGTAATGGCTGTGGCGCCAACACAGTTTGTATACGGTTGCTGATCTTTTCAAATTCCTTTTCATCAATATGAACTTTTTTCTGGCGCAGGCAATTATCACATACGTTGCAATTGTGCAATTTGTTATCGCCAAAATAACTGCCTATCATTTTGCTGCGGCAGGTCACTAACTCGGTGACATATTGAAGTATATTTTTTACTCTTGCTACAAACTTTTCTTTCCGCTTATGATACAGGTCCATATTTATGGAAAGGTCTTCCACTCTTACACGATTACGGGGAAAATAAACTTGGGGTGAATCTTTCTGTGGCTCATATTGGATCACACCATATTGATGTAGTTGAAGAAGATCCTTTTTTATTTCCTCAACATTCTTTTTCAATAAACGAATTAAAACTAATTCAGATATAGAAGTAGGGAAATCAAAAATTCCTTCATAGCCGCGAAGCAAGGCCTTGATTGCTGGTTCGAGTGCGGGATGGGTTTTTTCAAAATCATACAACGTTTCCTTGTTTGTTGTAAATTTTACTTTTGACGGAAGGAAGACCTGTTCATTCAATGCAAGCCAGTTATCCTGTTCCAGTGCTTTTAATGCATAGACAGTGGTGTGAGTATTAAGCTTGAATTTTTTGATAAAATCGTTTATATCAAAATCAAAATAATTTCCTTCGCCACTTCCTGCTGGTATTTGTAAATAATTGGCCACGGATTGATAAACCTTTTTCATATCATCTAACGACGGATAACGAGTAGCTGCCAAACTTTCTAATTCAGTAATATCATTATCGTCGTAAAGTAAAACGGCAAATGATTTTTGTCCATCTCTTCCGGCGCGGCCAGCTTCCTGGTAATAATTCTCCAAACAATCTGGAACATCGGCATGAACTACTGATCGAACATCCGGCTTATCGATTCCCATTCCAAAAGCATTGGTGCAGACGATAACTCTTATTTTATTTTTTATCCAGTCTTCCTGTCGCTTATTTCTTTCTTCCCGCGGTAAGCCTGCATGATAAAAGTCTGCGACGATATTTTGTAGCTGAAGTAATTCTGCTATTTCCTTTGTTCGTTTCCTGCTTTTACAATAAAGGATCGCACTCCCCTGCACTTTACTGAGTATGTCAATTATTTTATTGATTTTGGACTCAGCTTTGAAAACACTGTATGATAAATTCTTTCTTTCAAATGATTGACGAAAAATATTTTTTTCTTTGAACTGGAGCTTTTCACAAATATCATCCTGCACTTCTTTGGTTGCCGAAGCAGTCAACGCTAAAAACGCAACATGGGTTAATTCCTCTCTTAACGATGCTATGCGTAAATAGGGTGGACGAAAATCATAGCCCCATTGTGAAATACAATGAGCTTCATCAACGGCAACGAGATTTATATTCATGCCGGGCAAATATTCTTTAAATAAATTTGTCTCTAATCTTTCGGGGGATATATAAAGAAACTTGCAATTGCTGTTGGAAGCAACTTTCAATGTATTGATAACCTCGGCACGACTCATTCCGGAGTAAATAGAAAATGCGGTAATATTTTTTTTACGAAGATTTTCTACCTGGTCTTTCATTAAGGCGATCAACGGAGAGATAACAAGGCATAATCCATCTTTGGCTAATGCGGGAACCTGGTAACATAGAGATTTGCCGCCACCAGTTGGCATTAATGCAAGCGTATCTTTCCCTTCAAGAACAGAATTAATAACTTCTTCCTGCAAAGTCCTGAATGCATCGTAACCCCAGTATTCTTTGAGAATTTCGTGAGTCGTGAGTCGTGAGTTGTCAGACTGAACATTTTTCTTCATCCGGAAATCATTTTTGAAATCAATTGAAAAATCCTAACTAACAAGAGCCCTCAATCCGCTAATCTTTCTCTTGATGTGTAGCCAGGATTTAAGGCGATATCTAATGCAGCATCAGTTTCACTTACTGAACCTCTTGCAATTTCATAAAATCTTTTTCTTTCTACTGCAGATTTTCTGGAGCAAGCTTCTGAAACATTGAGATGTACTGACAAAGCAGCTCGGCGTATTTGCTGTATCATGGCAAATTTTTCCTCTGATGGAAAGAATCTGGTTTTTTTATAACATAGTAAAACGAATTCCCTAGATACCGTGAAAACATCCAACTTAGTATGAGCCAATCGAAGAAACATAGGTATAGGTTTCTCCTAAACTAAGGAAATATTTATACATGGGAGGTTACTCACGACTGACGATTCACAACTCACTGTCATTCTACCTTCTTCACAAAAAGTCTTACAGAATTAATTGCAAGTACCACATCACTCAGGCCCATTACCAATGCGCCGAACGTAGGAGTAAGAAATCCAAATGCAGCTACCGGAATAGCAACAATATTATAGGCAAATGCCCAGAAAAGATTTTGTTTGATAGTAATATAGGTATGCTTGCCAAGCCCTAATGCCATTGGCATTTTTTTCAACCCATGGTTCATCAGTACAACTTGCGCACTTTGTACCGCGATCTGCGACGCCTCGCTCATTGAAATACCAATCGTTGCTTTTGCAAGTGCCGGCGCATCATTAATCCCATCCCCAACCATAGCAGTGGGAGTGGCAGCATTCAATTCTGCAATTTTCTGCAATTTTTGTTCAGGGGTTTGTTCAGCTATCACCACGTCAATATTTAATTCCGCTGCCAGCTCGTTGCATTTTGCACGACGATCACCGCTTAATAAAATCGTTTTTATGTTTTTACTGTGCAAATAATCAATTACTGATCTTGCTTCAGGCCGGATCTGATCCTTCACATCGACCCAGCCGATCAGTTCATCATTCTTTATTATGTACACGTTATGCGTGTCGTCTGTTGTAAGTTCTTCCGCTACCTTAAATGAACCGGCCCAATATGTATTTCCTTCTTTATCGGTTGCTTTCATTCCAAGTCCCTTTACCTCTTCGATTTCATTCCAACGTATTTCCTCTTTTGTTCTCCATTCCCCGGCAATACTTTTCGCGATGGGATGATTGGAATATTTTTCTAATGAAAAAGCAATTCGCTTAAATTCATCGTGAGAAGTGAGACGTGAGACGTGAGATGGTTCAGGATTTGATACTGACGTCTCACATTTGACGTCTGACAAATTCCTAAAATCTGAAATAACGAATTTCCCTGTGGTCAGCGTTCCGGTTTTATCAAACACCACCTGTGTTATGTTTTTAAACATTTCAAGACTTGTAGCATTGCGAAAAAGAATGCCATTCTTGGCCGCACGGCCAAGACCTACTGCAATAGCTGCCGGAGTTGCAAGCCCCATTGCACAGGGACAAGCAATAACTAACACCGCAATGCTCCGCATTAGCGCCGGGGTAAATTCTTTCAGCAATAACCAATTCACCGAAAGGGTGACCACTGCAATACCAACAACAACCGGGACAAAAATGCCACTGATCTTATCAGCCAATTGCTGCACCGGTGGCTTTTCGCCCTGGGCTTGCTTTACCATATTAATAATACCAGCAAGCACCGTGTCATCACCCACCGCAGTGACCTGTGCTTTTAGTGTGCCGTCAGTGATAACACTCCCACCAATCAGTTTATCTTTTGCATATTTATGAACGGGACTGCTTTCACCGGTAACGATCGCTTCATTCACATGCGCATCGCCCCAAAGAATTTTACAGTCGATTGGAACCTGTTCGCCACTTTTTATTAAGATCAGGTCGCCAACTCTCAATTGCGTGCTTTCTACCGGGAATATTTGTTCATTGTGCTCATCATCAAATGCGATCATATTCGCCATCACCTTTTGCGACTTCACTAATTTCTTCAACTCTCTTTGCGTAGAACTTATTGAAGCATCTTCTAAAAAGTTCCCAAGAAATACAAGTGTAATGATCGTGGCGGTAGTTTCATAAAACAAATATTGTTCAGCCTGCCCGGTCAGCGTTCCATACAAGCTGTAAACAAATGCCGCTGTTGCACCCAATGCGATCAACACATTCATGTTGGGTAAACCATTGCGCAAGCTTTTCCATGCACTCTTTCCAAAGAAACTCATACCAACGATGTAAACAGGAATCGTTAATCCCAATTGTAGCCAGGGATTCATCAGCCAATGAATATGAAGACCGGGTATCATATGAAGCATCAACACCACCGTAAATGGTAAACAGAAAAGAAACCGCTGTATGTGGGTCGAGAGAAAAGGCTGCCTGTTGCGGATCACTTGCTGGTCATCGGCCACATGATATCCAAGATCACCCAATCCCCTTACGAGTTTGGTCGTAGTGCCATCGCCGTTCATTTCAAAACTCACATCGCCGCTTACTGAGTTTACCTTCACATTTTTCATCCCTTGTTTTTCCAGGTATTTATGAATGGTGAGAGCACAGCTGCTGCAATCCATTCCATCTACTTTCCATTGTACATTTTCCATAGCATTTCCTTTCTTTTAGGCCTCGAAAGCCTCCTCTCCTTCCGAAGAGGGGTGGGGCGAGGTCGTTGCAAATTCTGTTGCAAAAATACGAGTTAAAGCAAGGCCACCCAATTAAGTAATTGATAATCTTATACACCCCGTTGCAAAACGCAAATATCTTTGCCCGGTGGATTTTACCTATCAGTTAAATGGAATAAGAGCTGCTGCCGTATGGTTTTGGCAGGCAGTTGCTGATAAGAAAGTGATTGCTTTTCATGGGGCCATGGGCAGCGGCAAAACGACATTTATACATGCGCTTTGCGAGGTGAAAGGAGTTACGGATGTTGTGGGCAGTCCGACATTTTCTATAATAAATGAGTATTGTTTTCCCGGTGGTATGATCTATCATATCGATTTTTATCGGTTAAAAGATGAACAGGAAGCTACCCGGGCAGGAGTGGAAGATTGCCTTTATAGTGATCATATTTGTTTCGTCGAGTGGCCCGAAAAGTCGCCGGGTATATTTCCAATTGATACAATTCATGTGTTTATTGACGTTGTCGATTCAGAAACCCGCCACCTTACTATACAGGATAAATAGTTATTTTTGATGCCCAGCGATTGAATTACTATTTAACAGTTGTTGCGACGCTCCGTTCATCGTTCCGTATTTCTATTGAGCTTTTTCTTCACACAAAGCGCGCAAAGGAGCAAGGTTCGCGGCGCTGCGTCGCCTGATTGGTGCGAACGCCGCGGGAAATTGGTGAATAGATCAATGTAGTAAAAGAGTGTGACGCAACTGAAGCTAAATAGAATTGCGATAGCTGGGTAACAAAAAGTAATACAACGACAAGTAACCAGACCAACTAATGAGCCAGCAAAAACCAAGAATCAGCACATCATTTAGCTACGAAACGCTTGAAGAAACGCTTGATATAAAACCAAAAGGGGCAAGGTTGCAGATCGGTATTCCCAAAGAAATTGCATTCCAGGAAAATCGTATCGCGTTGACGCCTGATGCGGTGAGTGTGCTGGTAAGTAATGGTCATGATGTTACAATTGAACATAATGCAGGTGAGGCCGCCCATTTCCGCGATAAAGATTATAGCGAAGCTGGCGCCAAGATCGTTTATGAGCGTGCAGAAGTTTTTAAAGCCCCGATATTAGTGAAAAGTGCCCCGGTGATCGATGAAGATATCCCGTTGCTGCAGCAAAACCAGGTGATCATTTCGCCAATTCATCTTTCAATATTGAAAGCTGAACTGCTGCAAAAAATGATGGACAAAAGGATCACCGCTATTTCATTTGAAAATTTGCGGGATGACAGCGGCACTTACCCCATTGTACATAGTATGAGTGAGATCGCCGGCAGCGCAGTGATGCTGATAGCTGCACAATACTTAGGTTCGGCCAACCATGGGAAAGGCGTTTTGCTTGGTGGGATTTCCGGCATTGCTCCTACTAAAGTAATTGTGATCGGCGCTGGTATAGTCGGCGAGTATGCGGCAAGAGCTGCATTAGCCCTTGGCGCATCGGTAAAAGTGTTTGATAATAACGTCTATCGTTTAAAAAGATTACAGAATAATATCGGTCATCGCTTGTGGACATCGGTGATAGAACCGCGGATGCTTTCAAAACAATTAAAAACCTGTGAAGTTGCTGTTGGCGCATTAGGGAGTGAGACCGGCAGGACCCCAATGGTGGTAACGGAAGAAATGGTAAGTAATATGCGGCCGGGTTCTGTTGTCATTGACGTTAGCATTGACCGGGGTGGATGTTTTGAAACATCAGAGATCACCAGTCATGAACATCCTGTGTTTCTAAAATATGGAGTTATACATTATTGTGTTCCTAATATTCCTTCAGGTTTTGCCCGTACGGCATCACAAGCGATCAGCAACGTATTGATGCCTTTATTAATGGAAGCAGGCGAGGAAGGCGGTTTTGAAAATTTGGTATGGCATCATATACATCTTCGGGGGGGTATTTATCTTTTTAAAGGAGCGTTGACCAATTTCTATCTCAGCCAGCGCTTTGATCTAAAATACACAGATTTGAATTTGCTGATTGCCAGTCAGCGGTGATCAAAACTGGTTGATCATTTTTGTTCCATCTATTATTATTGTAGTGCTTTTCGTTTTCCAGTCATAAAGGACCACATCATTATTCGTTTCAGAGTTTACATAAACAAATTTGCCGGTAAATGCATTGTATTTTACATGTTCAGAATTGATTCCCTCAACCCTTTTTCGGCTTTTGTCATTTATATTCATTAAAATAACAGTTTCAGGATTTTGAGTGTAAACAACGGTCTGCTCATCAATCCAGGAGGCGAAATAATTGTGTGTTGTTGTGTCATTGGTAAGATTGGTATGAAAACTTCCATTCAGATCGGTAAGCCAAATTTGATCGCGGCCATCCCCTTTTTCAAGATAGTAAACTATCTTTTTACTATCCGGGCACCAATTGGGATCATAGCTTTTGTCGCTACCGCTTTGTGTTATTTGCCTGACTTGTTTTGTGGTAATATTCAAAACACATATATCAATCGTCGAATGCTGACCCGTTCCACCGTGCGAAATATTATACAATAAGTGCTTTCCATCAGGAGACCATTCCAAAGCGTTTTTTCTGGAACTATCTGTATAAAATAGCTTTGCTTGTTTTGTTTCCGTGTCATAAGAATAAATATCTATTCTCTTATCGTCATCCCGTTTTAGAAAAGCAATTGTCTTGCCATCAGGTGATGGTGCAAGATTGCTACCGTTGTCAAACAAAGAAGTTAGTTGTTTTGTGCTGAGATCATAGCTAAACACTTTTGAAAAGAATGGGGCTTGCCCGTCAGTTTTATGAAATTTTACAACGCTGATCAAAAGAGATCGTCCATCAGGCTTCCATGTGGCGGACACTGCACGCGTCGCATAATTGGAATCCGATTTATTTGTTTGTGATTGAACAAGCCAGGCGGATATAAGAGTGAGTGATAATATGAATGCTTTTTTTATGTTCTTTTTAATAAAGCAACAGGTTATTTTCTGGCTGGAATAATGATTTAGACAATAAGAAGGATTTTGTTGATGTTTGGAATGCTTTTCTCAACAAAGGGAATATGCAATCAGCTTATTTTTTGTAATCATTAATATTTATTCTTGCCTTGCAAAACCCATACTCCACTTCATCATTACTGCTCACTATTACCGTTCTGTTTTTGCAGTGTTCATTGATCAGTTGATGGTAAAGCTGAATGCCTGCTGCATCAAGATTCGTACACGGCTCATCAAGTAGTACAACGGGTACATCAGAAAAAATAGACTGCGCCAGTTTTACTCTTTGCTTCATTCCCGAAGAATAATTGCGTATTTGTTTATTTACTGTATTTTCCAACCCAAGGATTGAGATTATTTTTTCTGTTGTGATCGAGGATAAAAATGGTTTGAATCCCGAATGAAAGTGTAAGAATTCTATCAGTGTCATTTCCTCAACAACTTCTAAGTAAGGCGCACAGATGGAAATGTAGTTGTAGATATTTTCGTTTGTCAGTTTGCTATTATCTATTGCCCATTCGCCACTTCCTTCATTTAAATGCATGCCACCGCTTAGCACTTGCAGCAATGTACTTTTTCCCGATCCATTCGGCCCGATGATAGCATAAGATTGTCCTGCAGAAAACTCGTAGGTAAGATGACGAAAGATCCAGTCGCGGTTGAAGCGTTTGCCCGCATCAGTCAGCGATATCTTCATCCACACTGTTTTTGGTGAAGCGTTTTATAATGCCGCGGTTTGACTCGCGGATAAATGTTACAATTTCATCTCTTTCATCTGTTGCATCAAATTCTTCTTCTAAATATTCGATGGCTTGGGTCGTGTTAAGTCCTTTATTATAAATACAACGATAAATATCAAGAATATGATTGATCTTTTCTACTCCAAATCCCCTTCTTTTTAAACCAATCGAGTTTACACCGGCATAAGATAGTGGTGTTCTTGCCGCTTTGATATATGGGGGCACATCTTTACCTACCAATGAACCACCACTTAGAAATGAGTGTTGACCGATACGGACAAACTGGTGAACGGCGGTCATACCCCCCAGGATTGACCAATCCCCGATAGTGACATGGCCGGCTACCTGTGTATTGTTGCTCATTATGCAATTATTCCCTACGATACAATCATGAGCAAAATGGCAATAAGCCATAATAAGGCAGTTCCTCCCGATCATTGTTTTCTCGCGGTCTACCGTACCGCGGTTAATAGTCACAAATTCGCGTATAGTCGTATTGTCACCAATGATCACTTGTGAATATTCGCCCTGGAATTTCAAATCTTGCGGGATAGCGGCAATAACAGCTCCGGGGAAAATGCGGCAGTTTTTGCCGACCCTGGCGCCTTCCATAATTGTTACATTTGAGCCAATCCATGTACCGTCGCCGATCTCGACATCCTGGTGAATAACTGTGAAAGGATCGACCTTTACATTGGTTGCCAGCTTAGCGTTGGGGTGAATATAAGTATGGGGATGAATCATTTAATAAAAGTCTCCCCCGACCTGGCCGGGGGAGGCGGGGGCAAAGTTAATCGTTAATGCCAAACAGAGAATTTTTTTTAAAGGCTGGGTTTGTGATAGAATTATCTTCAGGATTGATCTATGTTAAGGCAAATCGACGTTTGTGTTGTAAATTTGCAGACAATGCATAATCCGCCGGATATATTATCACTTGCGTATCGCCAGTCTGTTTTACAGGACCAATTTGTATTGCTCCAGGAAAAAGTAAGATTGATACCCGGCTCGGTACAGTATACCATCAATAGGTACCATAATTCCGGCAATTGGAATATGGAGGATATGGGCATGCTCGTATATCATTATGAAAAGGCCAGCCCAAAGGAAAACTATCTTGAATTAAAGTTCTGTGTATCAGGGAATGTTTACTGTCGCCAGAAAGATACCGAATGCAACATGTGCAAATTCAGTGCATCGAAATCTTGTGTGGAAAGAGTGGAGAGTGTGGATGTAATGAGCTTCCGTTTTTCACCTGCGCATATTTCTCAATTTGTAACGAGGAAAGGAAATGAAGTTCTAAGCGATGATGTGCTGAATTTTAAGCACCGTTCTTCTTTTACTAAGATGTTACCGCTGTGCGGAAAAACAAGAATCGTATTAGAAGGATTGCTGAATCATACATTCACTGATAGCTTGGAAAATATTTATATCAATGCACAAACCCAGATGCTTTTGCTTTACAGTCTTGATTGCATGTTGGGCGAAAAAGAAATTGATGTTATCAATTGCAAGTTCCTTGCAAACGAAGCTGATCGTGATAAAATAACAAAGGCAAGAGAGATCCTGATCCAGCATATCGGTGAGCCTATTACTATTAAAGAACTCAGCCGTAAGGTTGCTATTAATGAATGTTACCTGAAAAAAGGATTTAAAGAGATGTTTGGCACCACCATTTTTGATTTTTATCAAAGCCAACGGATGGAACATGCCAAATACCTGCTTTACGAAAAAGGGTTAAGTGTCACTGAAGTTTCTATGTTACTGGGGTATTCCTCTATCTCGCATTTTTCAACTGCATTTAAAAAACATACAGGTCTTAAGCCTTGTGAATTACTGTTAAGAGCTTAAATCAAAACATGAGATGAGCGGTAGAAAAAATATTCATTTTTATGCATATTTATAATGAATATTTTTTGTGGCGAATCCCATATGTCCAAAAGAAAAAATAAAAAAATTCATATGAAAGTGATCGCTTTCATATTATCTGCTTACTTACTGTACCTTTTTGCTGTGCCCTGTTGCTCGTTTGATAATTGTCCAAATGAAAAAACAGTCGAACAGTCAAGTCCTAATAATGAAGATGAGAACTGTGGAAACTGCTCTCCATTTTTTACTTGCACAGGCTGTTCCGGTTTTACAGTCTCATTTGAAACTGCCAACATTGAAATAATTCCCACATTTTCGGGCCAGCAATATGCCGGGTATATTCTTTCTGCAATTCCTGATGTTCATTATGATTTTTGGCAACCGCCAAAGTTGGGTTAACGAAATATGTTTATTTATTATTCGTTAATCTAAAGTTTAACTATGAACAAAATATGTTTAAGTGTTGCGGCATTACTATTATCTTATCTAATATATGGACAGCACACGTTACAAGTGAAAGTACTTGATGCTGCTTCAAAAAAACCGTTGAGCTATGCATCTGTTTCTGCAAAAGGGGTTCCGCATGGTGTAACAGCAGACTCAACAGGTCTTGCTCAATTAAACGTTCCCGCTGGACCGAATACAATTTCAATCAGCTACATTGGCTATGAACACCAAACTGTGCAAGTGGTCATACCGATTGATTCAATTCTGATCGTTGAATTAACTCTATCTGAAGAAGAGGAAGAAGAAGTGTTGATTCAATCGACACGAAGTTCGAGGACCATACAGGATATTCCAACAAGAGTTGAATTTGTTGCCGGTGAGGAGCTGGATGAAAAAGCCAACATGAAACCCGGTGATATAAGAATGGTATTAAATGAAAGCACTGGTATCACGACGCAGCAAACGTCAGCAACTTCTGCAAACGCTTCCATTCGGATCCAGGGCCTCGATGGACGTTACACACAAATATTAAAAGATGGGTTGCCTTTGTATGCAGGATTTAGTGGGGGATTAGGGTTGTTACAAACACCACCGCTCGATCTGAAACAATTTGAAGTGATCAAAGGCTCATCTTCTACTCTATATGGTGGGGGAGCTATTGCCGGTTTGGTTAACCTTATTTCAAAAACGCCCACAGAAGAAAGAGAGTTAAAATTTCATGTTGATGTTACAAGTGCGGGTGGAATAAATACCAGTGGTTTTTATGCACAAAAATTTAAAAAAGCAGGAATAACCTTGTTTGCATCCCGCAACAGCAATTCTGCTTATGATCCATCGGACGTTGGACTGACCGCTATTCCGAAATTTGAACGCTATACAGCCAACCCGAAGCTTTTCTTTTATATAAAAGAAAAAACACAATTGATGTTGGGAGTAAATCTGACAACGGAAGATCGGACGGGAGGTGATATAGAATTCATCAAAGGAAGAAAGACGACTGGATATACCGAGACAAACAATACCGATCGTATAAGTACACAGTTTTTATTGGATCATCATTTCAATGAGAAAAGACAGTTTACTTTAAAGAACAGTATTAACTATTTCGAACGAAAGATCGGTGTTCCCAATTATGCTTTTGATGGAACACAAAGAGGTACATTTAGCGAGGCCACTTATTCTTTCCATGGTGAAAGATCAGAATGGATCGGGGGTATCAATTTAGTAACCGATCATTTTGAAGAAGTCCAATTAACAACAACGCCTTCGAGAAATTACGAACAGGTCACCACCGGATTATTTATTCAAAATAATCTCAAGGTAAATGAGAGGTTTAGTATGGAAACAGGTTTGCGTGGCGATTATGTTAAGGATTATGGGTTTGCAGTTCTTCCGCGGCTTTCCATGTTGTTTAAATTTACTCCAAAGCTTTCATCGCGTATCGGCGGGGGCATGGGTTATAAAACGCCAACGATCTTTACAGAAGAAAGCGAAAGGTTGTTATACAGGAATGTACTTCCAATAAACGCTGATGAAAATCAAATGGAAAAAAGCTATGGCATAAATGCTGATATCAATTATCGTACAAGATTTGCTGATGATAAGGTAAGTTTCAGTTTTAATCATCTTTTCTTTTATACCCGCATACATGATCCGCTGGTTTTGGAATCTCTTATTGGTGTGCCAGTTTATCAGTTCAAGAATGTAGATGGTCATTTTGATAGCAAGGGGATGGAAACAAATGTGAAACTTGGCTATGGCGATTTTAAATTATTTCTTGGTTATACATTTACCAAGGCATACTTGCATGAAGGAGCTGTCAAAACCGAAAATTACCTGACTTCCAGGCATCGTTTAAACTCTGTGCTTTTGTACGAAGTGGAAGAGAAATGGAAAATTGGTTTGGAGGCTTATTATTTCAGCAAGCAACAATTGAGTGATGGTGCTACTGGTCAATCGTATTGGATAACAGGTTTCATGGTTGAAAAGCTTTGGGAGAAATTCTCATTGTATATCAATTTTGAAAACTTTACTGATTCAAGGCAAACAAAATTTGATACCATTTATACCGGGTCGATTGATAACCCGCAGTTCAGGGATATTTATGCGCCGCTTGATGGTTTCGTGGCGAATGGTGGTCTAAAGCTTCGACTCTAGGATTCTGAAAGAAGAGATCGGTCCTGCCAGGCTACTCTTTTTGAGTGCGATAGTTCATAATGTCGCGGTCAAATAGGTACAGGCCACTTTTATCATCACCGATCATTTCGAGTTTATCGTTCAGATTCCTGGCTACTCGTTCTTCTTCCATTTGTTCATTGACATACCACTGAAGAAAGTTATGTGTAGCATAGTCTTTTTCTGTCAGGGCCAGATGAACAAGATCGTTGATACTGTCGCTAACCTTTAATTCGTGTTTTAAAAATTCCTCAAATACACGACGCAATGATTGAAAAGTGATCATAGGTTGTTCCAATGCAGGTGTCGCGGCGAAGCCGCCTCTTTCATTTATGAAACGAATAAGTTTTAACATGTGTATTCTTTCTTCATCCGATTGTTTATAGAAGAAATCGGTGACGCCCTGCAGACCGGGTTGTATTTCAGCCCATGATGCCATAGCAAGATATGCCTGTGATGACTCTGCCTCCATTTGTACCTGTTTGTTCAGTGCTTCCTGCATTGATTTACTAAGCATGCGATAAGTTTTAAATTTTTAATAGACAAACCTAAAATGTTTTTTTCAAATCGGGGTTAGTGATAATAATATAATCGCCGCGAGAACTGAATTTTTCCCAGTCTGGATTATTAAATGAAACATCCCTGAAGCTGCTGATGTTTAAGATCTTTAATTTCCTGTTTCTCATTTGTAATTGAGCGGCTGTCCCTAATTTTTCTTCTGTATGAAACCCTCCGACACAATGGAATACCTTCTTCCTTTTATTCTTTTTCAGAAAACTGTAAATGCTGTAAGCCATTCCTGCATCCCAAAGACTCTGACTGTAGTAAATATTTTGACTGCTGCTACCGGGACTTCCTTTCATGATGTCCATGAATTTTTCCCGATACCGGCCAGATAATGTATCATAGGGGAGCGGAGGTAAAAATTTCTTTGCATCTTTTGACAAACTGTCCAATGAACGCATACCTCTTCGGGTGACCAGGTTTACATAGCGGCGTGGTGGGTTCGCCGCGATCACCGGAACCTTATTTTGTTTTGCATATTCGATCATCGGACGATAATCTTTGTAATTACTCCACAGCCTTACATCTCTTGAGAAGCGATCTTCATTAATAAACCCATTTAAATATTCATTCAAACCAAGTTGGCCGTCGGTTTCAAACATTTCCATACTTAAGACAACCTTATCAGCATATTGTACATGTAATGCCCTGAAGATTCTGTTTTCTAAGTAATGAGCAGCGCTGTCATTATGTTCTTCTCCAAAAAACAAAACATCAGCATCGGCCATATCTGCCACAATTTTGTCAATTGTTATCATTTGCTTTGTACGGGTATCATAAATTTTATAATGCCTTTCCATATCTTCCTGTGCAAAAGTTGTCGGAGAAAAAGTCAGCAGACATAACCCGATGAAATATTTCATAAGCAATCTTTTGCTGAAAATACGCCTTTATACTTTATATGAAAATGAAGCACTCAGAATAAATCTTTGATATTCCCTTTAGGGGAGAGGAGTATATGTTTTCCACTTTGCGTAAGTCGATTTTCTTTTTCCGTAAGTGAACAATAATTCCCTCGCGCATCTTTGCACCAAAACCATTATCATGCTTAGAAAAGTGTTAGTGATTGCCTTAGGACTTAGTTCACAATTAATTATTTCAGCACAAGAGAAACAAGTTTTTCATGATGATTCCACAAAACCGGCTCACAAATATTTACCCGATATAACAGTAGTTGGACGTTTTAGTAAAAGTGATTACCAGCAATTACCGGAGGTAGTCGGCACTTCAATTTATGCAGGAAAGAAAAACGCCCTGATCGTTTTGGATAATGTTCAGGGAAATGTTGTTACCAATACCATGCGCCAGGTGTTGGCAAAGGTTCCCGGTATTCATATCTGGGAAAGTGATCCCAGCGGAATTCAAATTGGTATTGCTGCAAGAGGATTGAGTCCAAACCGGAGTTGGGAATTTAATGTGCGTCAAAATGGATATGATATTGCGGCCGATCCTTTCGGGTATCCTGAAGCATATTACA
>JAICGN010000096.1 GCA_025923075.1 Chitinophagaceae bacterium | reverse complement strand
AGTACAACCTGGTTTGTGCTTTTATTACTAAAGATTACAACACGACGTAAGGCTCCCTGGAAGTCATTCTTATTAACTACCAGCTTATAAGGATTATCAGTTGGGATCACCACCTTGTAATCAGGAAAACGGGCATCAATCAACCGGCAACTCATTTGGGTAGTGCCATGTTTTACAAAAAAATGGTTGCTGTTGTAGCTGATTGAAATTTCATCATCCGTACCAGGCAATGCAGATTTTAAAAGAGTCAGCGGTTTTTTGGGAACAATAAAGCTATCCCCTTTGGGACAGCTTACATCAGTCCTTTTATATTTTACAAGACGATGTGCATCGGTGGCCACACATTGCATGCCCTTTTTATCTAACTCAAAGTATACACCGGTCATTGCAGGCCGAAGGTCATCATTGCTCACTGCAAATAAGGTTTTATTAATTGCAGTAACTAATGCAGAGGCCGGAGCTTTGAAAGAAGTCGTATCGTCTGCCGAAGGTTCTTTCGGAAAATTATCGGGATTTTCACCCATCACCTTATACTTACCGTTATCGCTGGTAATCTCAACTCCGAAATTTTTATCAATAGTAAATGTCAACGGCTGATCAGGAATGTTTTTCAAACTGTCCAAAAGGATCTTGGCAGGAATACATACTTTACCGCTATCCTTGGCCTCTATATCCATTTGTATGCGCATTACAGTTTCAAGATCCGTAGCAACTACGCTCAGCTTATTCTTTTCTACTTCAAATAAAAAATCTTCAAGAATGGGTAACACGGTGTTGGCATTTATCACACCGGAAATATGCTGCAGTTGTTTCAATAAAGCCGAAGAGGAAACAATAAACTTCATCTTACAAGTGGTTTGTGGCGAAGCTAATGATTTTTGGATTATAGCCAATATTTATAAAAGCATTGTGGATTACTAATCAGTAACATAGGACAGCCTTAAATTTGCCACATATTTCCAAATGCGCACCCGAAAAACACTAACCAAAGAACAGGTTTACCAAAAGTTAAGACACTATTGTGCATACCAGGATCGAAGTCATGGCGAGGCAAAAACAAAAGCCTATTTACTGGGGATGAAAAAGCCGGTTGTGGAAGAACTAATAGCGGGATTAATCGAAGAAGGATGCTTAAATGAAGAACGTTTTGCAAAAGCATTTGCAGGGGGAAAGTTCAGGATGAAGCAATGGGGTAAAAACAAGATCAGGGCTGAATTAAAACTAAGACAAGTCAGCGAGTATTGCATTGATGCCGCATTAAATGCAATAGATTTTTCCGGCTATAAAAAAACGCTTCAAAAACTGGCTATAAAAAGATGGAATTCTATAAAAGGTGCCGGAACAAACCTATATGTAAAAATGACAAAGACGCGGGACTATCTTTTACTCAAAGGATATGAGCCCGGCTTAGTTGCAAATGAGATCAGGGCGCTTGCTGAAAAACAAAAAGGCGCCGGTTAGCGCCTTTCCATAAGAAAAAGATTCTATGGTTGAGGAACAAAAGGTTTTTGCGTCTTCGAAGCTGCTCTTATTTGTTCATCCGTTCTTCCGCCTGGTGGACAATTTTCCCTGAGATATTTTGTGTACAGAGCACCAAGATGTTGGAAAGTGCCTTCACCTTCACTGATACCATGCGTACGGTTTGGATAGCTCATCATTTGAAACATTTTTCCATTTTTCACCAATTCATTGATAAGCTTCTCAACGTTTTGATAGTGTACGTTGTCGTCACCGGTGCCATGAATGAACAGCAGGTTACCCTTCAGATTTTTTGCATGTGTTAACGCTGCTCCTTTTGTATAGTCTTCTTTATTTTCCTGTGGCAATCCCATATAACGTTCTGTATAAATGTTATCATACAATAACGAACTGGTAACAGGAGCAATCGAAATCCCCGTTTGGTATTGGTCCGGATATTGAAACATTAAATTCAGCGTGGACGAACCGCCGCCGCTCCAACCCCAAACAGCGACCCGCGTTGAATCAATAAAATTCCATTTCATTATTTCTTTTGCACCCAGGGCCTGGTCACGAATATTCAGCTGTCCGATCTTTTTATAAATAGATTTTCTCCACTCTCTTCCTTTTGGCGAAGGAGTACCGCGGTTATCCAGAGAAACCTGGATATATCCTTCTTCTGCCATATCACCTGCATATAAAAAATTTCCGGCAGCACCGTAGCTATCATTTACAGTAGTCGCGGCCGGCTCGCCATACACATAAAAAACAACAGGATATTTTTTTGTACTGTCAAAATTCTTTGGCAATATTCGCCAGCCATCCATTGTCACTCCTTCTTCAGTTGTTATTTGAAAATAGTTGATATTGCTTTTCTGTTTGTTTTCTTTTTTTATTTTTTTGGATATATCGTCTGCTTCTTTGAATGGCTTGTGGTCTGGTAACGTTATCCATTCTGTCGCCGGCGGTGTATAATAGTTTGAAAAACTATGACGGGAAAATTTTCCATTAGGAGAAATTTCATAAGAGTGTGTGCCTTCCTGGCCGGGAGGAGACTTTCGTTCTGCAGGGGAATTACCATCCAGCTTTGCAGCATATAAAAAGCGCTGCGTAGCATTTGACGGCGAAGCGTAAAAATATACCAACCCGTTTTGCTCATCAATATTCAACAAGTCGATCACATCATAATTTCCTTTCGTTATCAATGTTTCTTTTTTCCCATCCTTGCTGATACGGTAAAGGTGACGCCAGCCATCTTTTTCACTAAACCAAATAAATTCATTGCCATTTTTTATCCAGTCCCATCCTTTCACGTCGCTTCTCCATTCGCTAAGCGTTGCTACCCAGGCCTGATCTTCTTCAGCATAAATAATTTTTGCATCGCCTGTATTTGTGTTGCAAAGCATCAGCTTGCTTTCATTTTGTTTGCGGTTAAGTTGTTGCAAAATGATCTCGCCCGGCGCACTCCATTCCATGCGGATTAAATAATGCTGATCGGGTTCTCCTGGTATCTTCATCCACTTGGTTTGGCCTGTCGAAATGTTTACTACACCAATACGCGCAGGGGAAGGCGGTTCACCAACTTTTGGATATTCTACCGGCACTATCTTGCTATAAACCGAATCTGTTGTGTTCAACATATAATAATCACGGATCTTATTGGCATCAATCTGCCAGTAAGCAATGCTTTTGCTATCGGGAGCCCAGCGAAAGCCATCACGGCAAAAGAATTCTTCTTCATACACCCAATCAAACGTTCCATTAATTAATTTTTTTGTTCCATGATCACTGGTAAGTTTCTTAATGATGCCTGTTGTAAGATCTTCGATATAAATATTTCGTTCACTGACATACGCAACCTTTTTATTATCGGGTGAAAATTTGGCAAACTGCAACGTAGCTCCAGGTCTTCCTTTTCCAATTTGTTTTAACTGACCGGATGCTAAATTTAAAAGCCAATAATCACCCCGTGTAGGGAAACGCCACACTCTTTGCGCATTGGTATAGATTAGCGCCAGTTTCCCGTTGGGAGAAAGCTGGAAGCTGCGGGGATTAAGCGTGTCTCCGGGTTGAGTAATTAGTTGTTTGCGGCTGATAAAAATAGTTTTATTCTGCGAAGGCAATTCGATCTTTACAATCTCCTTTTTTTCTACTGCATAATAAGAACTGCCGTCAGCGGTCCATTTTGTCGATGGTACGCCGGGCTGTGCAACAAGAATTACAAAAACGAATTGTACAACGAGTAATAGGTTAAATTTTTTTGCTTCTTTTTTGAACGCCATTTTCAATTTTTTAAGGCCTGAAAAATACAGAAATACGTGGAGATGGAAAGGTTAATGTGATGGATGGAGTGATTGATTTATTATTTACGCTGAATGAGTTAACTAAATAACTTTACAGCATGTCAACGCTAACCATAACAGGTATTCAAACAATATTAAACTGGGAAAAACCCGCGGCAAATCGAAGTATGTTTGAACAAAAAATTAAAGGCATTAAAGAGAAGACAGAGATAATTATCCTTCCCGAAACATTCAGCACTGGCTTTAGCATGAAACCAAAAGAGCTGGCCGAACCAATGGAAGGAGAAACCATACAATGGATGAAAAGAATTGCTTCAGAAAAAAAATCCATCGTTACCGGAAGCGTAATTATTGAAGAGAATCAAAAATATTTTAACAGGCTGATATGGATGTTGCCCAATGGACAACATGGTATTTATGATAAAAGACATTTGTTCAACTATGCAGGAGAGGGCGATGAGTTTATTTCGGGAACAAAACGATTGATCGCATCTGTAAAAGGATGGAAAATTAATTTACTTGTTTGTTATGATCTCAGGTTTCCTGTATGGGCAAGACAACAAACACAGGAAGACGGGCCCGAATATGATCTGTTGATCTACGTAGCCAATTGGCCGGAGAGAAGAAATCATGCATGGAAAACGTTATTGCAGGCAAGAGCAATCGAGAATCAATGTTACGTTGTGGGAGTAAACCGTGTCGGTAATGATGGAAATAATATTTATCACAGCGGAGATAGCATGGTTGTTGATCCGATGGGAGACATTTTATATACGAAAGCACATGCAGAGGATGTTTTTACTGTTACACTTCAAAAAGAGAAGCTGGAAGAAGTAAGAGCAAAACTTCCTTTTTGGAAAGACGGCGATAATTTTATGATACAAAACTAATTGCTCCTTAAGCTTATGAAACAAGTACTGACCAACGCAACGATTTATACCGGGAAAGAAATGCTTTCAGGAAGCGCAATTCTTATCAATGATGGAGTAATAGTGGGATTTGTATATGACACCGATATTCCTGACGATTATGAATTAAGAGATTTGCAGGGAAATAATATTGCTCCTGCTTTTATAGATCTGCAGATCTATGGGGGCAATGGTCATTTATTTTCTGCCGATCCTTCTGTTGAAGCAATTGACGCAACCTATCAGTATTGTTTACAAGGGGGGGCATCAAAATTTTTAATAACGGCAGCGACAAACTCCCCGGAAGTTTTTAGCAAAAGCATTTCCGTTGTCAAGCAGTATCTAAGTGAAGGAGGGAATGGGATGCCCGGTCTTCATCTTGAAGGGCCTTGGATAAATCCTGAAAAAAGAGGAGCCCACATGCTTGAATATATTCATAAGCCCACATTGGATGAAGCGAAAAAGCTCATAGATGAAGCCGAAGGCGTGGTGAAAATGATAACGCTGGCACCAGAGATGGTGGATGATGAAATTGTTGATTACATACAGTCAAACGGAATTATTGTTTCCGCCGGGCATACCAACGCAACATTCAGACAAGCCATAAAAGGGTTCGAAAAAATAAATATCGCAACACATTTGTTTAATGCTATGTCACAGTTTCAGAGTCGTGAACCGGGAATGGTGGGCGCTATTTATGACCATCCTTCAGTTTGCTGCAGCCTGGTTGCCGATGGAATTCATGTTGATTTTAATGCGATCCGGATCAGTAAAAAAATATTAGGGGAAAGGATTTGGTTGATCACCGATGCTGTTTCAGAAACGTCGACAGGTCCCTACCAGCATGTTTTCAAAAATGACAGATATACATTACCAAATGGCATCTTATCTGGTTCGGCACTAACCATGATGAAAGCAGTGAAAAATTGCGTTGAACATGTTGGTGTCGACATTGAAGAGGCGTTGCGTATGGGATCTTTGTATCCTGCAAAAGTTTTAGGTATAGATAACAAAACCGGCCTGATAGAAAGAAATTATGAGGCTTCTTTTGTGGTATTTGACAATGAGATGAATGTTATTGATGTGATTTGATCAGTTCCATCACTTTTTCCATTTTATAATCTATCCCGCGCCGGATAGCCTCAGTTGTAGGCGCCGCGGTCACTTCAGGCTGCACACCCCGACCATCCTTTGGAATATTTTTATCAATCACTAAACGAAATAAAGGGAGGCGAAAGCGAATATTGGTCTCCGGTAATATTAGATCAGGAATTAACCAGGCAGTATTTCCATACGCACCACCGCCGGTTTCTTCCCCTACCACAGTTACATTATCTTGCTGCTTTACTGTTTGTGTAAATAATGTGGTGGCCGAGAAGGAATTGCCGCCGGTTAAAATATAAACGTTGCCATTGAAATGATTTTTCTTTTTTGAATTGAAATAATGCCGTTCAAAATAGCCAAAATGATATTTGCCGTCTTTCTTTTTTGAGGTCATGAATAACATGAACAAGCGGTTGAAGAAATAACCTTCAATATATTTTTGATACCGGCTGTTCCTTGTATTAGCGTACAGGGAATCGGCTACCTTAAACTTTCTATTGACGATAAACTTAGTAAGAAGGGTCGAATTGGTTACGCTGCCGCCACCATTACCACGAACATCTACCACAAGATTTTTTATTTTCTTATGACGCATTTCCTTAAAAGAGGTTCTAAAAAAGGGTTTTAATTTCAGATTCCGGCTAAATGAACCGAGATCCATAAAAGCGATTCTGTTTAGCGAATCGACCCTCAGATTTCTTGTGCCAAGCATAATTTGTTTTTTTCTTTCGGCGCGGCTTGTTTTTGCAAAGCGGGAGATGGCATTCCTGTTAAGGGAGTCTGCCCGGGGATTATAAGGTGGGAGCACTGCTGTCTTCTCTGTACCATCATCGCCCAAATAATCGATGAAATAGTTTTCTTTTTGACCGTAAACAGAAGTGAATGCGGCTCCAAAACCACCGCGGTTGCTTAAAGACTGGTATTTATGGGTCATATTATAACCATCACTGGAAATATACTGGCAAAGGGTATCAAGTATGGTTGAAATAGGTTGATGGTTGATCTTTTTTACTACAACACCCCTTGTCAGTGTTGTGTCTTTCCGGATAAGATTTGCTGCCACCGTTGCCGTATCATCTGCAGAGGACGATCCGGGCCAGATCTTCAAACTAAGCGGGAAAACTTTATTCATGTTTGTATCGCGATATCTTGCAAAAGCTTTCGAGCTTCTTGTCACTGTGTGCCCACAGTTTATTTTTGAAATAACGTAGCTCAATATTTTTCTAAACCCTTCTTCAGTTAAAGAATCTGTAATCTGATTTTTTCCCCAATCAAAAAAACTATCCATTTCATTCTTTGAAGTATACCAATAAATTCCCGGATGCGATTCCTCCAGGGCACCACGGAATATCGAATAATCCTTATTTAATTGTTCAGGAGAATATTTCTTATGTGGAGAGAAAGAGGATTTGGATATTGAACAGGAATTCAGTATAACAATAGGCAATAAGCAATAGACAATATGCAAAATATAATGGCCAATCCGACAGTGAGATTTTTTCACTTTTTGCCAATTGTTAATTGCCAATTGCATATTGAAAGAAATTTTCATAGACGAATTTATCTTACTGTTTCTTCAAAGCATCCCAACCCTGCGCAGTTATCGGGAAAGTATTGTTTCCTTTTGTAATTATTTTTGCGCCTTCAACAGCATCTGTCATATAGCCTATAACACTAATTTCTTCACTTAAAACGATCTTTTCATAATCAGATTGATGAATGGTAAATAACAATTCATAATCCTCGCCTCCACTCAATGCACATGCCGTCGGGTCGATCTCAAATTTAAAGGCCGCATTTTTTGTCTCTTCGGCCACAGGGATTTTTTCTTCGTATACTACACAGCCAAGATTGCTCTGTTTACAAATATGTAAGATTTCGGAGCTTAATCCATCGCTGATATCCATCATGGATGTTGGGGTGATGGATTGTTTTTCAAGGAACTCAATAATATTTTTCCTTGCCTCCGGTTTCAGTAACCGGCCTACCACGTATGATTCGCCTTCGAGATCGGGTTGTATGGAAGGATTCTCGACAAAGATCTTCTTTTCCCGCTCCAAAAAAAGCAAACCAACATAAGCTCCTCCCAGGTCACCACTTACGCAAAGCAAATCACCTTTTTGCGCTGTGCTCCTTTTTACAAATTTATCGGGAGTTACTTCACCAAGGGCCGTTACTGAAATGATAAATCCCTTTTGTGAAGAAGCGATATCGCCGCCAATAAGGTCAACACCGTATTTTTCGCATGCCGCATAGACCCCCTCGTAAAACTCATCAACGGCTTCCACACTAAACCGATTACTTAGCCCGACACTCATTGTTATTTGACTTGGAGTTGCATTCATGGCATATACATCGCTTAGATTTACTATAACGCTTTTGTAGCCAAGATGTTTTAATGGTGTATACATTAAGTCAAAATGAACTCCTTCGATCAGGAGATCTGTCGTGACCACTGTTTGTTTCCCAAAATGATCAATAATGGCGGCGTCATCTCCAACGCCGACAACGGAAGAAGCGTTTTGTAACTCAATATTCCTGGTTAAGTGGTCTATTAAACCAAATTCTCCCAGGGATGATATTTCTGTACGATTCTCCATTTTAGATTTCGGATTTCGGATTTCGGATTTTTCTGACATTCCCTTTGATAATATTACTGTTTGAGGTATTGATAGATGCAACAATAATTGAAAGCAATTGATTTGCTTCTATAAAGAACTCTCTCAACTCTTTTTTAGCCTCCGAATTAAATTCAGTGACCATTTCATAAAATAACATTGTTTCATCCACTTCTTCTTCAACGATTTTCAACTTATTTACAAAACCAGCTTTTGATCTTGCCCGATATACCGAACGATGATGGGCGGCCGACGATGCAGAACTTCGAATTATCCGATCAACATAAACTTTATTAGTGGCGTTGAATGGTAGTTTAATGCAGAGTTTTGCAGTTTTGACGGCGAGAGTCTTACATCGCTTTTGTAATTCTTTTTTTTCCATTGTACACCAAATTAAATCTAAAATTCTCAATCCGAAATCTACAATTCATTGTTTATCCATTTCAACAATTCATCATGTATCCTTCCATTAGTAGCAATTATTCTATGCTGATACGGTGAAAATTTTTTTCCTTCATGATCTGTCACTTTTCCTCCTGCCTCTTCTACCATCAGATAACCAGCTGCACTATCCCAGGGTTCAAGCTTGTGTTCATAAAAACCATCAAATCTGCCGCAGGCAACCCAACAAAGATCAATACAAGCCGAACCTAATCTTCTAACCGGGATCCCTTTCCTTATTAATCGGCCAAAGACTTCTAACGGTCCGTTCGCCATATTTATGTATGTATAAGGAAAACCAGTCACGAGATTTGACGTGAGGACACTTGTTTCAACACTTACAGATATTTTTTTGTTATTAAGCATAGCACCTTTCCCTCTTTCTGCAAAAAACAATTCATTCAGAACCGGGGCGTAGACGGCAGACATTATGATCTCCCCGTCTTTCTCAACCGCAATGGCAACACAGCACAATGGAATGCCATGAGCAAAATTTATTGTACCATCAATGGGATCGATGATCCACTTGTAATTCGAATCCCGCATGTGTTCACCTGTTTCTTCCGCCAGCACCTGGTGACCCGGGAAATTCCTTTTTACTATACCGATGATAGCCGCTTCTGCAGCATGATCGGCCTCCGTTACCAGGTTATTTATCCCTTCTTTATGTGAGATTTTAAGATCACTGTTGAAAAATCTTTTTAATTCTGTACCACCGGCCTGTACCGCCTCAAGAAGCGTTTGTTTGAGCATCCGCAAAGATAATAAACCCCAAATCCCTAAAGAGCGAATAAGAATTTAATCTTTGCATCTGAGAACTGTTATTTTTGATAAAATCATTTAGTAATAACAATTGTTGGAGTGCAGCTGTCAATTGTAATAGTGAATTATAACTCAAGATTTTTAATTGAGCGGTGCCTGGGTTCTGTAAGAAAAGCAATTACTGGAATTGAAACTGAAATTATAGTAGTTGACAACAATTCAACCGATGGAAGTAAAGAGCATCTGACGGATAAATTTCACGACGTAAGATTTGTTCTTAACGATGATAATGTCGGTTTTGCAAAGGCCTGTAATCAGGGGTTCAGAATCACTTCCGGCAAATATGTTCTCTTCCTGAATCCTGATACCATCTTACCAGAAAGTTGTTTGGCAGATTGTATTTCTTTTTTCGAAACACATCCTGATGCCGGAGCAGCAGGAGTTAGAATGCTTGACAGCCACGGAAATTTTTTGAAAGAATCTAAACGTGGCGTTCCTTCTGCTTCCGCTTCTTTTTATAAATTGTTTGGGCTGGCCGCGATTTTTCCCGGATCAAAAATATTTACAAAATATTACCAGACTCATTTACCTGAAAAAGCAAATAATCCCGTTGACGTATTGTCTGGCGCATTTATGATGGTAAGAAGAAATGTATTTGAAACAGCCAATGGCTTTGACGAAGATTTTTTTATGTATGGAGAGGATATCGACCTCAGCCTTCGCATTGATCAGTTGGGGTATAAAAACTACTATCTCGGAAAAATAAACGTTACACATCTGAAAGGGGGAAGTACAAAATATAACTATCGGTATGTCCAGGATTTTTACGGGGCTATGAATTTGTTTGTAAAAAAGCATTACAGCAATAAACCGGCATGGTATCTTTCATTGTTGCAGGCGGGTATAGGATTTCGTAAAATGCTGGCAATGGCATCTTTGCTTTTCCGTTAATCCATATAGAACGTTCCGTTTGGGTACATCATTGTATATTCGCCGCAATCCTTTGAACAATCGTAACTTAGTAAAACCTGAATGGCAAACATAATTGATATTAAAATTCCCAGGGTAATTGCTGCCGCATTGCGTATTCCCCAGAATGATCCACATCGTCAGCAAATACGGGTTTTGAAAAAATTACTGCGGAAAGCAAAGTTTACTGAGTTTGGGCAGCGATACAGGTTTGATGATTTATTGCTAACCAAGCAGCCGGCAGAAGGTTTCCAGGAGCTGGTACCTGTACACGACTACAATAAAATTTACTCCGAGTGGTGGAAGAAGACATTGGAAGGAGTGCCGGATGTGGCATGGCCAGGAAAAATAAAATATTATGCACTTAGTTCAGGCACATCAGAGGCGGCGAGTAAATATATTCCTATTACAAAAGAAATGCTTCGCAGCAATACGATCAATTACGTAAAACAACTTATCACACTTTTCAGCTATGAAAACCTGCCTTACAATGCAGTGACCAAGGGTTTCTTAATGATCGGTGGCGCTACCGATCTGCAAAGGGGGAAAGCAGGTTGGTATGCAGGTGATCTTAGTGGCATTCTCGCAAAGAAGCGACCGTTCTGGTTCCAGACATTCTATAAACCTGGAGGACGAATCGCAGCCATGAAGGATTGGAAAGAGAAACTGAATGAAATCGTTGAGCATGCCCGTGAGTGGGATATCGGTTACATTGTCGGCGTACCTGCCTGGTGCCAGATGTGTATGGAAATGGTGATAGAACATTACAAAGTGAAAAACATTCATGAGATATGGCCGAATCTTGGATTCTTCGTGCATGGAGGAGTAGCCTTCGAACCATATAAAAAGGGGTTTGAAAAATTATTGGATAAACCCATAGTGTATATAGAAAATTACTTATCGAGTGAAGGATTTATCGGATATAAAACAAGGGAGCATGCAAAAGGAATGAAGCTGATTCTTGATAATAATATCTTCTTTGAATTTGTGCCTTTTGATGATAAAAATTTTGACCCCGAAGGAAACGTTATTGCTGATCCCGAGGTAAAGATGATCCATGAAGTGGAGGAAGGAAAAGAGTATGCACTTTTAATGAGCACAAATGCAGGCGCATGGCGATACCTGATCGGCGACACCATAAAATTTGTTGACATTGAACATAGCGAAGTTGTAATTACCGGCCGGACAAAACATTTTCTTAGCCTCACCGGCGAACACCTGAGTGTGGAAAACATGAACAAAGCGATTGAACTTGTAAGCGAAGAATTGAACATCAGTATTCCCGAATACACAGTGGTTGGATTCCCGCATCAAAACTTTTTTGCACATAAATGGTATATAGCCAGCAATGATAAGTGCAATACAGAACTGCTTAAAAATAAAATTGATCAGCACCTGCGAAAATTAAATGATGATTACGCCACGGAAAGAGATAGCGCTTTAAAAGAAGTTTTTCTTGAGCAATTGCCGGAAGAAAAGTTTATGAAGTTTATGGAGCTCAAAGGCAAACTGGGTAGCCAGCATAAGTTTCCCAGGGTAATGAAAGGAAAGATGTTGGCGGAATGGAACAGGTATCTTGAAAATGGAAAGATCTGATCTTTCTCTTAAGCCGTCATTAAACTTACACTATTATATGTTTTCATTGTCAACGGGCGGGTAAATCATTATTTTAGTCATAATGTTCGAAGCATTAATAAAGGGACTGACACTTGGTTTACTGTTAAGCATTTCGGTGGGCCCCGTTATTTTTTCCATAGTTAAACAAAGCCTGAATAGCGGCCACCGGGGCGGTATCGCATTTATTATAGGAGTTTCTGCATCAGATATCGCGCTTGTATTGATCAGTAATGTTTTTACAGAAATATTCGGTTACATGGTGAAGCATAAAAACTTTATCGGTATTGCCGGCAGCTTTTTTTTAATTGTAATGGGGGTATATTTTATTTTTTTTAAAAAAGTAAAAGTGGATGATAGCGGCGTACAAGTCTTACAACTTACTAAAAAAGACTATGTAAAAACATTCCTGTCTGGTTTTTTTATGAATACACTTAATCCGGCGGTTTTTATTTTCTGGCTCACAACTTCTACAACACTTATCACACTCTCAATAGAAAACCGGATCATTGCCTTTGTTACCTGTCTTGTATTTGTATTCTCAACGGATTTCTTAAAAGTAATCATGGCGCAAAAGATCCGGAGAAAACTCACGCCACACAATATTCAAATTCTCAGCCGGATCAATGGACTCGTATTGCTTGGCTTTGGTCTCGTATTGCTTTGGGGATTGATTTTTTATGGAGATAAAATCTAAAGGTTATTTTGCACTTCATGGAGACCCAACAATTCTTTAAAAACTTTTGGAAATGGACAAAAAGAATTCTCCTATTCCTTTTTTTCTTCCAACTTTTCTGCATTTTACTTTTCAAATGGGTCAATCCACCGATTACAATGACACAATTGGTAAGCTATTTTAGCGGGCATGGATTAAAAAGAGATTATGTAGGCTGGAATAAAATTTCCTACAATGCCCGGCTTGCTGTCATCGCTTCAGAAGACCAGGCATTCCCTGATCATAGCGGATTCGACTGGAAGAATATTAAGAAAGCAATGGCGTATAATAAAAAGAAGCCGAATAGAATTCGCGGCGCAAGTACGATCAGCCAGCAAGTTGCAAAAAATGTTTTTTTATGGCAGGACCGGAGCAAAATAAGAAAAGGACTCGAGGCATATTTTACCTTTATGATCGAATTGATCTGGGGGAAGAAAAGAATTCTTGAAGTGTATTTGAATGTAATCGAAATGGGCAAAGGAATATTCGGAACTGAGGCTGCAGCGCAAACTTATTTCAACAAGTCCGCTAACGCCTTAACCAAGGCTGAAGCTGCAATGATAGCTGCGTGTTTGCCCAATCCTAAGAGATATACGATCAAACCTTTATCCAGTTATGTTACGGTGAGAAGACAATGGGTGCTTCAGCAGATGAATAACCTTGAAGGCGATACCGATATTCAAAACATAATTAAAGCAGAGAAGGTTAAGAAAACAAAAAAATAAATTAACGGACAATCAACTGGATTTTTCCGCTATTATGTGTCACAAGGTAATTTTTTGATTTAATTCCAAATCGAAGCACATATTTCGCCGGAGGAATATCCGATAAGTCCAGGGTCGCTTCAAATCCATTTGTTTTATCAAGCAGATCCATTAATGTGTTCCCTGTATTTACTTCTTTGATCAATTCTTTGCCTTTGAATATACCGGCAAAAATTTCGACATTTAATTCCGGATGCCTTTTCAGAAAATACAGATATTGCTTCGGTATAAAACTGCTGCACGGCAAACTATAAACAGAAGTATTACCTGTGATGATCTTATCCTGGTTTGGATAAATCATCACCCCGCCTAATGCAGCATACATTGTGTCTTTTGTAAATCCTAACCAGCCTTTCTTTGTATTTATTGAATCTGAAAAACTGTTTATTCCATATATGTCTGCAATAAAAACGTTTTTGCCGAGGAGGTTACTCTCTGTTGGCCAAAAATTGTAGTTGCTTCTCCGGTCCCAATAAGGATTATGTGAATGAGATTGTAGGCCGCTATAAAACCAGAATAGCGAAGCACGCTGATAAGAATTATAAAATACAACAGGAATATCTTTGGTTTTTTCTGTAATAGCTTTCGTCCATACTTTATTCTTATGGAATCTTTTTTTCACAGAATTATCCGGTCCAATATCAACAACAAGATAGAGACGACCAGCAACAATTAATAATAGAGAAATGAAGGCAATAATTCGCACGGGCCTAACCCATGAAGTTTTATCAATGATAAATTGATGGCTTAAAACAATTAAAGGAACCAGTGCAGGCATTGTCCAATTCACTTCTACCTTTCCGCGAAACGAACTTATTAGAAAAATTAAGTATACACCGACCAGGGTAAACTTCAACGCTTTTTCTGTTTCGTTTCTTGTTTTATACATAAATGCAGCCGGCAAAAGAATAAAACCGGCTATGGGTCCCGCAAGCAAAAGCTGTCCAAGCAGGTAATCAGTAGTATAAGAAATTTTGTAAGCACTGACATTGCTTTCAAATAGATGATATCGAAAACTGACCCAGCCGTGTTGCCATTGCCATAAAAGATGTGGAGTGTAAAGTAACAACACAAAAAGCCCGGCAAGCCATGTTTGCCACCTGCCAATCATTTTTATATTTGATAAAAAAGTAAAGATTACAATAAGCAGCCCATGATATTTGGTATAGAAAAGCAGGCTTATCGCAATACCAAGCAGTAACGAATTTTGCCAATTTATCTTTTTTATAAAGCGCCGGTAAGTATAGAAAAATACCGCTGTGAAAAAGAGCAGTGGCGTGTCGGGTACGGCAAGAAAACCGGCAATTTGCAACACGCCAATGCTTAAAACAATTGAATAAAAGAGAAATGGGTTTTTTCTGTCAGTAAGCAATTCAATGATCAAAATAGTAAGCGTGCCAAGTATGGCGCAGATCAATCTTACACCAAGCTCATTGTGAAAGATCGTGTAACCATTCCTGATCAGGATTGCGATCATTGGAGGATGATCAAAATATCCCCAGTCCGGGAATCGCGAATAGACCCAATAATACGCTTCATCAGCTATCAGCTCAGTTGATGCAGATTGTGCCAGGGCGAGTAGTAACCATGTGCTGTAGAAAAGAAGCCGGTGATGTTTTTGAAAAAATAAATTCATTGCTGTCCGAAAGTACAAGGTTATTTTATCCGGCGATCATTTGATCAGTTGCTTTTATTGCCTTTTGCGTTCTTTCATTATGATCTCCGCTAATATCCACCCAGGGTGTTGCTTGATTTATCATGATGTCTTTATAAATATGATAAAGCTTATCTCTTGTGATCAGGTCCGGGTATTCCCGCAACTCATCTTTCACCCAGGGCAGATCCGTGTTACACAATAAATAGAGATCGTATTTTCTTTTTACGATCTGTTCCAGCACCCATTTGTGACATTTACCAAACACAAATTCACACCACACTTTCATGACGTACATGTCGGTGTCAATGAAGAGAAGGTTGAAGCCTGGGGTTTTGAGTTCAGAATTCAGCGTTCGGAGTTCAGAGTTAACTCCGGACTCCGAACTCCCGACTATCGACAGTATATATTCATCTTCCATCGCAAGTTGTCCTTTTGCGATATACAACAGGTCATCGTAGGTGTAGTCCATGCCGTGAGTGAGTAAATATTCCCTTGCAAACTCGGGGCACCATTGTGTATTGTAATGCAAGGCCAGCATTTCACATAAAGTGCTTTTGCCTGTACATTCGGGGCCAATAACCGCGACTTTTATCAGCGGTTTCTGTTCCATGCTGGTTTTGCTTTAATTATTTTTCTATAAACGGGACAGCTTTCTTCATGTGCATTTGGCAAATAGCCGGTGCTCATCAAAAACTCATTTACAATTTCACCACCCGTAAAACGAAACGTTTGCCGGAATAACTTTGTCCAGTCTTCTCTTGTTTTTGGATGGTGATGATCCAGCCAGTTTTTGAACGAGTTGAATTCTTTCTGCAAACGAAGAACGGTTTTTGCATTTTCAATAGCGGCATTAATTTTTAAACGGTTACGGATGATCCCTGCATCATTCATCAGCCGTTTAAAATCCTTTTCTTTATATGCGGCTACTTTTTTAATATCAAAATCGTGATAGGCTTTTCTAAAGCCTTGCTGCTTATTTAAAATAGTTGTCCAGCTTAAACCAGCCTGGTTAATTTCCAAGATCAACCGGCAGAAAAGCTCATTGTCATCATGAATTGGAAATCCATAATGTTTGTCATGATATTCCCGGTGAACATTTTGTTCATCGGGTTTGAGCGAAGTGATGAATTTGCAATAGCTCATAGTTGATTTTTAGCCGCCTGCTTTTTCCATTCTATAAATCCCCAAATTGCCAACACCAAAAACAGGACGTACATCAATGTAAACAAATAAAACTCTTTATAAAAATTCAAGGGTACCGCGATGATATTACTGGCTATCCATGCAAGCCAGTTCTCAATTTTCCGTTTTGCCATCCACCACATGGCCACAACGGCTGAAGATGAGACCAGGGAATCTAAAATTGGAGTATTACTATCGGTTATTGTGACCAAAGTAAAGTAGATAATTCCCCATGCAAGCAGGAATACCAGGATGCCAATTGAAAGTTCTCTTTTACTGCACCAGCTAATGGGATAAGTCAAATGTTCGGCATCCTTTTTTTGAACCCAATTATACCAGCCATATATACTCATCAAAAAATAATAAATATTCAGCGTGCCATCAGCGTACAGAGGAGGATGTGAGTCAAAAAAATAAAGATAGGCGGCCAGCAATACACCCACGATCCCTGTCGGATAAACCAATATATTATTCTTACGGGCATACCAAACACTGGCTATTTGTGTAACTGTGCTTACCCATTCCTGCCAGCTGGTATGCTGTACGTTTGAAATAAATTTTTCCCAAAAATCCAATGTCAGATTTTCCTGTAAACATAAATAAAAAAGCAAACCTTACGGGGTTTGCTTACTCCTTCTAAATGTGAGCGCTTCAGCTAAACAGCTTGTATCCTAAAATGAGAAATGCGATTCCTTTGATCACTGACCAGCACAGGTAAATGATCAGTGCTTTCTTTCCGTATTTCTGCAAAAATCTTTTTAAAAAAAGGGGTT
>JAICGN010000095.1 GCA_025923075.1 Chitinophagaceae bacterium | reverse complement strand
TACAGTCATAAGTAAGATAAAAGAATTCTTCCTGGTTGATGGCATCGCCGTGGCCCGCGAGGTAGATGTATAAACGATCGCCTGCTCTAAGATTTCGATTGCGAAGCCAGCTCATTCCTTTTACTAAGAAATTGGCTGCCTTGGCCTCTTCATTTTTTAAAAAGTAAATATTTGAATCCGGCAGTTTGCCGCCACCGGGCGATTTCAAAAAATCCCGAAAGAGTTCGGCGTCACTATCGGCAAAGGACAGTGGGCGAATATATTTATAAGAAGATATGCCCATGATCATCGCGAAATCGCGCTGCTTAGAGGTATCCCGGGAACTTTGTGAAAGCTGGCCTGCCGCATCAGTTTGGATAAGGCTGGAAAGGGCAATTGCTGCAATAAATGCTGACAGGGTTCGTGACATAAATTCGGAGTGCTAATTTACAGGTTTTCAACAAGACATCGGTATGCAAGTCATCGTAAAATCCCTTTATATTTCAATTCACTCAATAACCCAAGCTGTTGACGCAATTTGTTTACCAACCGTGGCAGACAATCGCTTAATTTGCAACATCCATTTACCGGACTATGCTGCACAAACATATCGCCCGACATACAAAGAGATACGTAAGTCATATAACTAAATACCTCTATGAAAGAGATACTCTTTTTGCGACAATTGCGGTATTTGTTTTCCTGATACTACTCGGAATGATCCCGATTAATTTTTATGTGTTGAACCCGATGAAGATCGCATTAAAGGATTTTGATTTTAATGATGTGAGTTATGCGAAACTGGAAAAAGGGAAAGATGTTCAAAATGACAGAAGGATCGTTATTGTGAATACAGGTCAACTCAATCGTGCAGAGCTTGGATTTTTGATCGAAAAGGTTAGCACTTATCAACCAAAGGTCATCGGATTGGATATTTATTTTGAAGACGCAAAAGACCCTGTTAATGATTCTATACTCCGGGAAACATTTAAGAAGGTTAAGAACATTGTTGGGGTGAGTGTTGCTGTGCCCGAAAAACAGGATTTTTCGATTAGAAAAAATTATTTTGACGATGTAAATGTCAATCGTGGATATGCAAACCTGGTGGGCGAAGATATCGGTACGATCCGTTACTATTCCCCATTTGAAATTGTAAATGGAAAGAAGTATCCGCAAATCACATCGGCAATTGTGAAAGAATATGATAAACAAGCTTATGATAGACTTGAAAAAAGACACAAAGATGTAGAGACCATTAACTATAAAAGAAGAGTAGACAAATACCAGGTCCTTGAACCTGAACAAATATTAATGGACGGTGTGGACAGTAATCTCATAAAAGATAAGATAGTCTTACTCGGATATGTCAACCTTGACCCAAACAATATAGAGGATAAAAAATTTACCCCGATGAATGAAAAGTTTGCGGGGAAATCTAATCCCGATATGAATGGAATAATAGTTCAGGCAAATATTATATCAATGGTGTTAGATGGCAATTATATAAAAAAAATGCCGAAATGGGTTGCGTGGTTAGCGGCCATTGTCATTGGTTGGATACACATGTCACTTTTTATCAGGTATTATCTTGAAAGTCACATATGGTTTCATCTTGTTGCCAAGCTAGCCCAATTATTTTCAGTTCTGTTTTTTGCATATCTGGGTATCTTTATTTTCGATAAATTTGAGATCAAATTGGACATGAAGTATTCCCTATACGTAATTGCGCTGGCGGTTGATGTAATCTATTTTTACGAGGCATTTGTAACATGGCTGCACAGAAAATACAATTACCAGACAATTTTCGGCCACCACCTTAATCCTCTGGAACACGGAACACATAACAAAAATGATCATCATAAACATGAAGCGACTACACACGAACCTACTACACATGAACATCATTAAACAAAAACTAATTATGAAAAAGATACTTTACATTTTTATTGTTGCATTTTTTCCTTCGATGGTTTCAGCACAGGAAAATATGTTTGTCGTTTACAGTGTGAAAGGCACCGTATCGGTAGTCGAAAACAAAGTGGAAACAAAAGCCAAGATCGGGACCATTTTAAAAGCAAACAGTTCCATTAAAATCGGGGCTGGTTCCTTTGCAACCTTGCTCTGCAATGAAACAAGAATGTTTTCCCTGAATAAAGCCGGAAATTATACTACAGCAAGCCTGAAAGATTCGTGTAAAGGAAATAACAGTTCCGTGAGCGCTAATTATATGAAATATATCTGGACCGAGCTGACAAAATCAAAAGGCACTCCTGAAAAGAATAGAAAATATTTTATGTCAAACGTAGGAGCAGTAAGTCGCGGTGGCATTAACAATGTATGGATCGATCCACGGCTCGATACAATTAACTACGTTTCAGGCACCATCCCGCTTTCCTGGAAATCTTATACTGATGCGGAAGAATTTGAATTTAAATTGTACGATGCGGCCAGCAGTAATGTTTTACTGTCAAAAACTGTAAAGAAAAAACATGTGGATATAGCCGAATTACTAAAAGCCATCCAGGTTGGTAAGGCTTACCACTGGACAGCGATGATCAAGGGAGAGCCGGATAATGAGGACAAGAAGTTTCTTCACTACATGGCAAAGGAAGACTATAATAATTTTTATAATTCCATTAAAAAGCATGATGCACCGGAAAGTGAAGCAGAGGCAAGTTTCCGAATGGGCTTTGTGTTAGAAGAAAATCATTACGTGGCCGAAGCCTATAATCATTACCTGAAGGCCACAAAATTAGACCCTGCTAACTCGCTTTACCGGTTTACATTTATGTCGTTTAAAAAAGACTATGAAATCAAATGAGATTTCTGATTTCTTGTTTCTAATTTATTTTAAAAGCGTCATATGACGCTTTTTTATTTGAGTATATCATCCCCTAATTTTGAGCTCTACCAAATACCCCTTTAGGGGCTGGGGTTTATGAAAATACATTTCTGGAGTATTGGAAAAAATAATGAGCCTTACATAAAAGGGGGCGTGGAAGATTTTACAAAACGCATCTCTAAGTATTATCCTGTAGAGTGGACGATTATCCCCTTGCCCAAAAATGCCGGCATGATGAGCGAAATGGATCTGAAAAAAAAAGAAGGTGAAATTGTGTTGGAATGGCTTAATAAGGACGACTATCTTGTTGCATTGGATGAAAAAGGAAAACAGTTTACTTCTGAGGCGCTTGCTGATTTTATTATGAAAAGAAGTAATGAAAGTTTGAAAAACCTTGTATTCCTTGTTGGCGGAGCCTTTGGATTGGACGAAGCGGTGTTAAAAAGAGCCGATTATAAATGGAGTCTTTCGCATCTTACCTTCCCGCACCAGCTGGTAAGATTGATGCTGGCAGAACAAGTGTACCGTGCCTGCACCATTTTAAGAAATGAAAAATATCATCATAAATAATTTAGATTTACCGGATGGAACTTTCAATAACAGTTATCATTATCGCTGCCACAAGCATCATTTCATTCATGGCGTTCAGCAATCATAAATTATTAGATCAATTTATTTTCTATCCGCCGGCGGTTCGCCGGGGGCAATGGTATCGTTTTTTCAGTTGCGGATTGATCCATGCGGATTGGGGTCATCTTTTATTTAATATGATCGCCTTATACATGTTTGGAGAAATAGTGGAAGCACAATTTGTTGGCATATTTGGTCCAACAGGAAAATTAGTTTATCTCGCGATGTATGTGCTTGCATTGGCCGCCTCCGTTATTCCCACTTATATTAATAATAAAGACAATTATCACTACCGGAGTTTGGGCGCTTCAGGAGCCGTTTCCGCGGTAATTTTCGCAGGTATACTTTTCCATCCTCTCGTGGGTATTGGTCTGTTCTTTATTCCGGTTTATATCGCCGGGTTTCTTTTTGGCGCTCTTTATCTCCTCGTTTCGGGTTGGTTAGATAAAAAAGGCGGAGGAAACATTAATCATTCGGCACATATTTTCGGAGCATTGTTTGGAATCGGGTTTGCTATAGTTGCCTTCCAGGCTTTTTCTGATTTTCCTGTACTGCAAAATTTTGTCGATCAAATAAAGAATATGAGCGTAGGCGACATTATTCAAACGCCGGGCGGACGGTGAATAAGTTTTAATACCGATTTCGTTTTTTCCGTTACTTTAAATCTTTCATCGATTCTTTGACCCACGATCCAAATGATTTTTTTATTCATTTCGATCACCCAGGTTTTTTCTTTTTCGGTTTTTGAAAATTTTTGGTCAATAAAAAAACGCGAAAGCTTTTTCTTTTTCTTCATGCCTAATGGATAAAAGTAATCGCCTGCTTTCCACTTCCGCAGGATGAAAGGAAAGCTGATCTCTTTTGAATCGAGCAGAGCGATGCTGTTTGAAGTTTGAAGGTTGAGAGCCTGTCCCGATTTATCGGGATTTGAGGTTTGCAGTCCTTCAATTTCAATCATTCCTTCCTGGAATGCCACATGTTTATTTTTTTCTTCGATGATAATCATTCCGGATGCTCCTGATTGCACAGGACTGATGATAAACCAGTGGCGATGCCTGATAATTCGATAATGGGAAGTTGGTGAATCAATGAATTTTCCTGAATCGCTTGCGGATAGTTTGATCACTTCGTCAATTTGTTTTTCTGAGAAACCAAAATCCGAAATGATCTCGTAGATCAATGCTTTATTATTATAGCCCATTAATTGTTTAACAGGAATATGCCATTCACTGCCTTTTTCTTTTACTAACTTCTTTTTAATATCCCCTACCGCAACTTTATAAAGCTTCTCGGTTTCTTTGAAACGGCTGATATTATCGTTTAAATTTTCATTTACCTGCGGATATACTTTGCTGATCGCCGGAATGATCTCATTCCTGAAAAGATTACGGGTATATTTTGAAGACAGGTTAGAGGAGTCTTCAACAAAATCAAGTTTATTCTCTTTTGCGAACTGGATCAATTCATCCTTAGCGAAAATTAATAAGGGTCTTTTGATATTTCCATAAGCAACAGGAATACCAGTCAATCCATGCAAACCTGTACCCCTGCAAAAATTCATCAATACGGTTTCGGCATTATCACCAGCATGATGCGCCGTGAGGAGGAAAGTTCGGAGTCGGGAGTCGGGAGTCGGCAGTCCAGCGTCCTGACTCCGAACTCTGAACTCTGAACTCCGAACTAATTCCTCAAACCATTCGTACCGCAACACTCTCGCCGATTCCTGGATTGACATCTTATTTTGTTCTGCAAATCTTTCTGTATCAAATTTCTTAACCTTAACCTCAACCTTATACTTTTCACCAAGCCCTCTTACAAACTTTTCATCTCTTTCACTCTCCTCTCCCCTTAATTGAAAATTACAATGAGCAATCTCAAAATCATAACCAGCTTGTCTGCATAATTCGCAAAGCACAACCGAATCAACGCCGCCGCTTACGGCAAGCATTAACTTATCTTTTGGTGAGAAAAGATTTTCTTTTTTTATGAATTCCTGATATCGTTGAAGTAAGTTCAAACTTGCTCAATAGAGTTCAGAACGCTGAAGAACCGATAGCTATCGGCTACGACCCTTCGCTCCGCTCTGGGTAATCCCGATAACTATCGGGAGCGACGCATTTGTTAAACAAAGAACAAATGTTGAACGGAGCGTCGCAAGGAACGATGATAGTAGCAATGCTGCCGGCACTATAATTAATGTTTTGTTTATCGTTTATTGTTTAGTGTAAGAACATTTCAAATCTAAGTTCCCCGCCGCGGCGGGGACGGGGGTTAAAAAGTTAACTCCTCAAAAGCGCTCCTCAACTCACTCAATGAATGATTGTCGCCTGCTTTCTTCGCCTCCTCCATTCCTTTTTCATATACCTTAATTGCTTCATCCGTTTCGCCTAGTCGTTCAAGCAGCTTGGCCAGATGATAATAACTGCCGATATAGCCTGGCTCAATGCTTAATAACGATTCAAACATTTTCCTGGCATCGTTGTCATTTCCAAGCTTTATATATTCTAACGCCAATGCGTGCTGCAGAAAACTATCTGTTGGATTTTCCCTGAGCATCTCCGTTATTTTATCAATCCTTTCCATCTGAATAAAATATTAATTAATAATTATTAATTATTAATTGTAGCCCTTATCTTTGCTTTGGTTGCATAAACAACTATCCTTCGCTTCGCTCAGGATGACAAAGAAAAACATTTAAATGAAGATCCTTGTTTGTATCAGTAAAACACCTGATACTACGGCAAAAATAGCCTTCACTGCTAACAACACGAAATTCGATACCAATGGCGTGCAGTGGATCATCAATCCATACGATGAATGGTATTCTCTTGTTCGTGCAATTGAATTAAAAGAAGCGGATGCCTCCATTGTCATCCATCTTGTAACAGTGGGCGCCGCTGATGCTGACCCGATCATTCGCAAAGCGTTGGCGCTGGGAGGTGATGAAGCCATCCGTGTAAATGCCGATAGTCACGATAGTTTTTATATCGCCTCGCAAATTGCTGAAGTTGCAAAGCAAGGCGGTTATGATCTGATCTTTACAGGGAAAGAAACTATCGACTATAATGGCTCATCGATCGGTGGTATGGTTGCCGAGTTATTGGATATGCCCTATGTTTCACTTGCTACAAAATTTGAATTAGGAGGAACCAAAGCAACAGTGACCAGGGAGATCGAAGGCGGTGAAGAAGTTTGTGAAGTGAATCTTCCGTTAGTTGTAAGCTGCCAAAAAGGTGTGGCAGAACAACGGATCCCTAATATGCGGGGCATAATGGCGGCCAGAACTAAACCATTGAAAGCAGTTGAACCAACTTCCGTGGATGCGTTAACTGGTATTGCAAACTTTGAATTGCCGCCCGCAAAAGCTGGCGTAAAACTTATTTCGCCTGATAATGTTGAAGAGTTGGTAAGATTATTAAAGGAGGAGGCGAAGGTGATTTAAGCCCAACTCTCTGTCCCCCTAAAAGGGTGACTTAGGTGGTAGTTTTCGAACACAATTTTTTATAGTTCTTTAAATTTTTTTTAATGAATGTGTTTCCCGCAACGGAATTATATTTAATTTCTATTGCATCGCACGCTTCAACTTTATAAATTCTATTCAACAACATTTATAAACAAAAGTTACTTTCCTGACGGGGTACTTGTAACGAAGTTCCCCCTTCAGGGGGACAGGGGGTTAATATGAGTGTTTTAATTTTTATTGACATAGCTGAGGGGAATGTTAAAAAAGCTTCATTGGAAGCGCTGACTTATGGCGCAAAAGTAGCTGAGCAACTTGGCACAACGGCTGAAGGGGTCGTACTTGGTACTGCCAAAGATGATCTGTCTTCGCTGGGTAAATATGGCGTTAAAAAAATTCATCATGTAAATAACCCATCGCTTGACCATTTAGATGCACAGGCTTATACCAAAGCTATTGCAGAAGTGGCCGGTAAAACCGGCGCGAAGGTAATTGTGTTTTCTAACAACGTCGACGGTAAATCGGTCGCTCCCCGCCTTTCCGCAAAATTAAAAGCCGGGCTTGTTTCAGGGGCAGTGGCATTGCCGGATACAAGCAATGGTTTTATCGTTAAGAAAAATGTTTTTTCCGGGAAAGCCTTTGCAAATATTGCGTTGAATACAGATGTAAAGATCATTGCGCTAAATCCGAATGCTTATAAAACAACAGCTGGTGATGGGACAGCCGAAGTCGTTTCAACTGATATAGCCGTTGATGCTCCCAAAGTAAAAGTAACAGCAGTAAATAAAGTCAGTGGCGAGGTTCCTTTAACAGAAGCGGAAATCGTGGTAAGTGCGGGACGAGGTATGAAGGGTCCTGAAAATTGGGGTATAGTAGAGGATCTTGCTAAAGCATTACATGCGGCAACTGCGTGCAGTCGTCCCGTAGCCGATGCGCACTGGCGTCCACATAATGAACACGTAGGACAAACAGGTACTGCAATTGCTCCCACATTATACATTGCTATCGGTATTTCTGGAGCTATTCAGCATTTGGCAGGAGTAAACAGGAGTAAAGTGATCGTTGTGATAAATAAAGACCCCGAAGCTCCATTCTTTAAAGCTGCTGATTATGGAATTGTTGGTGATGCTTTTGAAGTTGTACCAAAGATGACTGAGGCAATAAAGAAAATTAAAGGATAAGACCCCAAACTCCCAAAGGGGCTTTTAAATCAATACTATTAATGAAGTCTTTCAAGTAATTTGGAAGACTTTATTCTTTATTTTTGCTCGCCTCAACTCCCCCTTTAGGGGGTTGGGGGGTAAATGAAGAAAATAGAATTGGAAATAGTGGCCCTCTCGCATAGCATTACGCAAACTCACTCTTATGCCGTTGTACTGGGCGAAGTGAATGGCCTTCGCCGTCTTCCCATCGTTATTGGCGGCTTCGAGGCGCAGGCGATTGCTGTAGCCCTTGAAAAAATGCAGCCCAGCCGCCCTCTGACTCATGACCTGATGAAAAATTTCATGACTGCCTTCACAATTGATTTGCATGAGATCATCATCTGCGATCTGCAGGAAGGCATCTTCTACTCCAAATTAGTCTGTTCATCGGAAAATGACACTGTAGAAATCGATTCCCGCACTTCGGATGCCCTGGCCCTTGCCGTTCGTTTTGGGTGTCCAATCTACACTTATGAAAATATTCTTGACAGTGCCGGCATCTTGATGGAGGAAACAACAGGGAAAAAGAAAAAATCAAAAGAACCAAAGGAAGTAGCCGTGGAAGAAACAGGTGGCAGCAATGAAGACCTGAAAACAATGTCCCTTGAAGAACTGAACACCCTGCTCAACGATGTTCTTGAAAGCGAAGATTATATTCGTGCTATTGCCATCAGGGATGAAATAAATAACAGGAAGAAGAAATAGAACCACGATTAATCTGATTGAAAAGGATTAAGAGCAAATTAGCGATGCTGGTTTCCTTTGTGTTACTTACTTTGTTTGGCTATTTTTTCTTCGCAATCCATAAAAATCCCCTTAATCCTGGTTCTATGGTTTCATTTCCCAATGCCAAGATCAATCTCGGGTTAAACATCGTAAACAAACGACCAGATGGCTATCACGATATTGAAACTG
This sequence comes from Chitinophagaceae bacterium, assembly GCA_025923075.1. Lineage (GTDB taxonomy): Bacteria > Bacteroidota > Bacteroidia > Chitinophagales > Chitinophagaceae > VBAS01. The sequence goes on along the minus strand of JAICGN010000095.1, from coordinate 8,590 downwards.
TTTTTTATCCAATAAAATTTAATGATGCCATTGAAGTTATTGAGAAAAAAAACATTCACTTCTCAATAAGCGGGTTGGCTATTGAAGGCGACCAGGAAGATAATCTTTCCATTAAGGCATTTCAGTTACTTAAAAAAGATTATCCGCAATTACCACCTGTTCACCTGCATTTGCATAAAACAATACCAATGGGTGCAGGACTCGGAGGTGGCAGCGCAGATGGCGCATTTACATTAAAGCTGCTCAATAAAAAATTTGGCCTAGGTCTTTCCGAAAAACAACTGATCGATTATTCATTGCAGCTTGGGAGTGACTGTCCATTCTTTATCTTAAATAAACCTTGTTTTGCTACAGGCCGTGGTGAAATACTTGACCTGATTGATCTTGATCTTTCCAACTATAAAATTGTGATCGTCCACCCGGGAATTCATATTAGTACAGCATGGGCTTTTTCTAAGATCAAACCAGCTTTACCGGTAAACCCGATAAATAAGGTTATTCAACAACCAATATCTGCCTGGAAAAAAGAATTGAAAAATGATTTTGAAGAACCGGTTTTTGCTCAACATCCTGAAATAAGAAATATAAAAGATGAACTGTATAAAACAGGTGCAATATATTCCGCAATGAGTGGCAGCGGTTCTGCTTTATTCGGCATCTTTGAAAAAGCCAAAACATTAGCGCTCTCCTTTCCCGGGAATTATTTCATCAAAGCGTTACCCTGCTAATTTCACCAGTTCACTCAGGTCAAGTCCTTCGGTTATCATTTGTAAACTTCCTTTGTCATCTTTTGGCCATTGTTCTTTGGGCTTGTCCCAATATAACTCAACGCCGTTTTTATCCGGATCATTTAAATAAATCGCCTCTGAAACTCCATGATCAGATGCGCCAGTCAACGGATAATTTGCTTCTAACAATCTTTTTAATGCAATAGCCAGGTCTTTTCTGGTTGGATATAAAATCGCAGTATGATAGAGTCCGGCAGTATTTATCGGAGCAGGGGCTGCATTTTTGCTGTGCCAGGTATTGAGTCCAATATGATGGTGATAACCACCTGCAGAAATAAACACAGCACTATCACCATAGAACTGTTGTACCTCAAAACCAAGAAGATCGCGATAAAACTTTAGCGATCTCTCAAGATCAGCAACCTTCAAATGAATATGTCCTATTCGTGTGCCCGCAGGAATTGTATATGCCATAAATAAGTTTTATAATGAATAAATGCCTTCCCCAAAATTTGTATCTTGCATCAAATTTCGGACTATCCAGCAGAAATTATTCATACCATTTTTCCTCAAGCAAAACCTCGACTTACTTAATCATCGAGGATAAGAACCCCCTAGCCCTGCCTACCGGCAGGCAGGCCCTAAAGGGAAATAAGACATCAATCTGTTTCAATTATCATTCTACTTTTTATGAATACAATTATTAATATGTCACAAAACACCACATACTATTTAGAGCTTGAAGAACGGTACGGGGCACATAACTATCATCCCATCCCTGTTGTGCTGGAACGTGGTGAAGGAGTTTATGTTTGGGATATCGATGGTAAACGATACTATGATTTTCTCAGCGGATATTCGGCAGTGAACCAGGGACATTGTCACCCAAAGATCGTTCAATCATTTATTGAGCAATCGCAAAAACTCACCCTAACCAGCCGGGCATTTTATAATAACCTGCTTGGCGAATACGAAAAATACATAACCCAATTATTTGGCTATGACAAGGTGCTGCCAATGAATAGCGGTGTTGAAGCTGTGGAAACTGCTATCAAACTTTGCCGCAAATGGGGGTATGAAGTAAAAGGAATTAAGGAAGACAATGCTAAGATCATTGTATGCGAAGGAAACTTTCACGGGCGAACATCCACTGTTATTTCTTTCAGCAATGATGCATTGGCTAAAAAAAATTTCGGGCCTTTTATGCCAGGGTTTATTTCTATTCCTTACAATGATCTGAACGCTTTGGCTAATGCTTTAAGCGACAAAGAGGTTTCGGGATTTCTTGTTGAACCTATACAGGGTGAAGCGGGTGTTATAGTTCCTGACGAGGGATACTTATCAAAAGCAAAACAATTGTGTAAGGACGCAGATGTCCTTTTCATTGCTGATGAGATCCAAACGGGTCTTGCAAGAACGGGTAAATTACTTGCCTGCGACCATGAAAATGTAAAGCCGGATATTTTGATCCTTGGCAAAGCATTGAGCGGCGGGATGATGCCAGTGAGCGCCGTGCTTGCTGATGACGAAGTAATGATGACGATAAAACCCGGCGAACATGGAAGCACTTATGGTGGTAATCCGCTGGCATGCAAGGTTGCAATTACATCTTTGCAGGTTTTAAAGGATGAAAAGATGGCTGAGAATGCAGCAGCCATGGGAAAATTATTGAGAGCGGAGTTAGAAAAGATCGGTTCCCTTCATATCGCTACGGTAAGAGGCAGAGGTTTGTTGAATGCAATTGTAATTGACCATCGCAATAAGGATGCCGCCTGGGAGCTCTGTCTTGCGTTAAAAGAAAATGGCCTGTTAGCAAAGCCCACACACGGTGATAAAATTCGTTTTGCACCTCCCCTTGTCATTAATAAAGAGCAAATAATGGAATGTATTAAGATAATAAGCAAAAGCCTTTCGGTTCTTGATTGAATTTTCTTATTGATAACAATCATCCGGTGTAATAATCTACACCGGATTTTTATTGTAAATAACTCGATAACTTCAATCTCAAACTTCAAACCCTAAACCAGCCATGGATACACATCTTCATCATTACCATAAAGAAGAACATTTAAAAAGCAGTGACCTTTTACGAGATGTTGTGATAGGAATGAGTGACGGCCTTACCGTGCCTTTTGCACTTGCAGCAGGTTTAAGTGGCGCAGTGGATTCGACAAGTATTATTGTAATTGCAGGCATAGCGGAAATAGCTGCCGGATCTATCGCGATGGGCCTTGGCGGTTATCTGGCGGGCAAAACGGAGCAGGATCATTACACGAGTGAATTGAAACGGGAACATTATGAAGTAGATAACCTTCGTCATCGTGAAATAGAAGAAACCAAAGAGTTTTTTAAGAACATCGGGCTGAGTGAAGAACTTCAAGGCAAAGCCACTGAAGAAATTGCAAAAGACAAGAAACAATGGGTTGAATTTATGATGAAGTATGAGCTAGGGCTTGAAAAACCCGATCCCAGGAGGGCAACGAAATCAGCGTTGAATATTGGCCTGTCCTATGTTTTTGGAGGATTGGTTCCTTTAAGTCCATATTTCTTTATTGATACACCGCTGCAGGCTCTAAGTATTTCATTAGTGGTTACCTTGCTTTGTCTTTTTGTTTTTGGCTGGTTTAAAAGTAAGATTACAGGTATGAATCCATGGTGGGGAGCTTTAAGGGTAATGCTAATTGGCGCAGCTGCGGCCGGGGCCGCGTTTGGTGTGGCCAAACTATTTGGAGGGTAGCCTATACTTTCCTTTCATCTTTCAATTTTAAATCCGGGAAAAGTGCTGCGATCAGCATAAGAACGGAAGCGCCCAATACTAGCCATAAACCAATTTGCTTTTCGGGACATTCTCCCGTTCTGCACATGGAAATAATCAAATAATTTCTTACGGCCCACGCAATGTTAAGCGCTCCAACAAGCAGGTTAACTCTTTTTGCCCAGAGTCTAGGAATAAAATGAAAAATGATAAAGAAAAAACCCAAAATAAAATGAACATAACCGGGTTTGCCAAAGTATGTACCTGTAGAATCAACGCCGCTGACAATAATACTTTGTGAAGTGATGATTACCCATGGCAAAAAACAGGAAACGACCAGAAGTATTAAAGCAAGCAAGCCGATCCATTTCATGTAGCGCATAATAGTGAATTGCCTGCGAAAGTACAATCAAATGCTATTTGATAATTTTTTACCTTTCATAAAAAAGGTTCATGAGAATACTAATAGCCCTGTTAGTTCTGCTTCTGCTTGTAAATTATGCAACTCGTGCGGAAGAACATCCGACGCTACCCATTGGTGCTAAGGCTCCAGCTTTTTCATTAAAAGGTATTGATGGCAAAACTTACTCACTGGCATCTTTCAATAAATACAAGATTCTTGTCATCATATTTACCTGTAACCACTGCCCTACAGCACAGGCTTATGAAGACCGTATCATACAACTCACAAAAGAGTATTCTGCGAAAGGTGTAGCCATTGTTGCTGTTTCTCCTAATGATCCAAAATCAATCCGTCTTGATGAACTTGGGTATTCCGATTTGAGTGATACCTATGCTGAGATGAAATTAAGAGCAAAACAAAAGAAATTTAATTTCCCTTATCTCTATGATGGCGATAAGCAAGCAATGTCAAAAGCTTATGGACCTGCTACCACGCCGCATGTTTTTATTTTTGACAAAGAAAGAGTCCTTCGTTTCCAGGGGCGCATCGATGATGTAGAAAAACCTACAGAAAAGCCAAACAGTTTTGATACCCGCAATGCAATTGAAGAATTATTACAGAACAAAGAAGTAACCGTAAAAACAACAAAAGTTTTTGGTTGCTCAGTAAAATGGGCTGAAAAAGGCGACTGGATTGAAAAAGCAAAAAAAGAATGGGCAGCAGAACCTGTGAGGCTTGAAATGATAGATGAGGCAGGTGTTAAAAACCTGGTGAAAAATAATTCAGATAAACTGCGGCTGATAAATGTTTGGGCTACCTGGTGTGGCCCCTGTTTGATCGAATTCCCTGAGTTTGTTGACATCAATCGCATGTATCGTGGTCGCGATTTTGAATTTATCAGCATTTGTCTTGATGATACGTCGAAACATGCAAAGGCATTAAAATTTTTACAATCAAAACAGGCTTCGAATAAAAATTATTTGTTTAACATGAAAAATAAATATGCACTGATCGATGCCGTAGATCCAAAGTGGCAGGGAGCATTGCCCTATACATTGATCGTTGAACCTGGAGGAAGAATTGTTTATGGAAAACAATACCTCATTGATCCGGCGCAAATAAAAAAACTTATAGTTGAGCACCCGATGATAGGAAGATATTACTGATTACACGGCTCGGCGGATCCATGCCACGGTTCAAAACCGTGGCATGGCTGCTCAGCTCCTCGCAAGTGAAACCCCGGCACGTAGACCGGGGTTTTAATTTGTTCTGGCAGATGATTCTGGTTCAGCCCGAATGTTCGCCTGTTGGCGAATTATACCTGCCGTAGCGGATACGGTATTTCCCGGCAGGATTAACGGGATTAATAGGACCGGATTAGAGGTTCGTAAATCGAATTTAAATAAAAGATGTATGAAAGACACGTAACTTATATACTATTTTTTTTTATCGGAGAAACACTATACCGATTTTATACGCCGTTGTCCTTTTTGTTTTTGTACCTCCATCGGAAATAATAGTACAGGGGAATGCCGGCAGCAGTTACAACTATGCCGAACACTGAATTCATGAGCCTTGTTTTACCCTCAATATAATTCTGAATATCATCAACCAAAGTGATAATGAGGTAGAACGCGTTGAATAGAATGACGAGCAGTGGCACCCATGGATAACCCCACACACGATAGGGTCTCTCTTTGTCTGGCATTTTCCTGCGAAGAATAAATAAGCCAATCATCAACATGAGGTTAAATACCCATACGATAAAGATGTACATATCCGCCAGGATATAAAACGAGCCGCTTAGCACCATTAGGATCATCAGGCCCAGGTGAACCAGCAATGCATTACCTGGAGTATGAAATTTTGGATGCACCTTGCCGGCCATTTTAAAAAACCGGTTGTCCCGGGCCATCGCAAAGGTCATCCGTGGTGGAGTAAATACATTTGAAAAGGTTGTGCCCATCACTGAAAAACTAATTAGAAATGCTATCAGGCCCCCGCCAATAACACCAAAAGCAACCTGGACAGCATCCGAAGCTACCAGCGACGAGCCAGCCATTTTATCAACCGGCAAAACATAGATCATAGCAGCATTAATGAGAAGATAAATGACAATACAAACCGACAAACCGATAAATAAACTCTTTGGAATATTCCTGCCCGGGCTTTTTATTTCACCAGTTATGTAAAGCATATTGTTACATCCGTCGAATGCCTGTAATGCACCGTTGCATGCGGCCACCATCGCTGTTACCAATGCAAAACCGGCAGGTTTTATGAATTCCGACGATTCAAAAAAGTTTGAAAAAGACCCTTTGCCTGAAACAAACAGGCCTGCAACCAATACAACAATAGCGACAACTTTTGCGTAAGAAAAAATATTCATCAAAACACCGCTTGTTTTTGTACTCCGGTAACTGATCCATGTAAGTATGCAAAGGATAATAATAGTCATGATTTTTACTCCGAAATCATCTAATGGGAAAATATCACCGACCATTGGAATATGAAATACGACAGATTGTTCAATTGCCGGCGAAAATTTGGGGAACTCAAAAAAGTATTCAAGGTATTGCGCAGTGATAAAGGCAATCCCCGCCGAACCAGCACAATTGATAACAGCAAATGCTGCCCAACCGTATAGATAGGACCAGAAATCACCATACATGTGTCGCATAAATGCGTAGGTACCGCCTGTTTCGGGAAGCATGGCTGCTACCTCTGCCAACACCATTGCTGACACCATAGTAAAAAGACCTGCTATGATCCAGGCCGCAAAAATTAGTGTGGGTGAGCCAAGCAATGCCGCCATTTCAGCCGGGCGCATGAAAATGCCCGAACCGATAATAGTGGCGATGACAAGAGAAATGGCTGTAGACAATCCGATGGTTCGTTGAAAATCCTGGTGCTGCATAATTATTTTTTACCAATAAACTGAGCCAGTAACTGGTGGAAATGGTGGGTTCCTTTTTCTCTTGTTACTGAATACCGGCCCTGTTTATAAAATCGCGAATGAATTCCTTTCTGAACTTGCTGTACTATTTCTTCATCTTCTCTTTCTACTTTATCAAGATCGCCGCCTGCACCTGCGGCTCTAAGTTCTTCTTTCCATATATAAGTAAGAAAAGAAACTTTTGTTTTGTTCACTGCCAGCGGTTGAACAAGATTAACTGATAAGCCCCACGGATAAAAATTAAACATCATATTTGGAAACACCCAGAAATAATAAGCAGCCACTTTTTTCCCATATTCAGGTGATGATGAAGGAAGATCAAAATAACTTTCTCCGGTCTTGCTGATACCAATTTGCACACTCGAAAAAGGAAAGAATAGCTCAGTAGTATAATCACTGAAATCAATTGCGGCATTTAATCCTGAATGAACAAAAGGAATATGAAAACCTTCGAGATAGTTTTCACAATAGAGGGCCCAGTTAGCACTAATAAAATATTCTTTCGAAAGATCAGGGCGAAAATTGAATTCATCAAGCGGAAGGAACGAGACTCTCTTCATCATGTCTTTGAAAAAAACTTCCGGCTTATACTCTTTATTTAAACTAGTGAACAAAAGTTTGTCCCATTGGAACAAAGGTAATTCATGAAGATTATCGTCTTCTGTAGGAAAATTTTCCACTTCCTTAAATTCCGGCATGGATTTGAACTTGCCGTCAAGATGAAATATCCGGCCATGGTATTTACAACGAAGATTTGCAGTCTTACAGGGTTCGGAGATCAATAAATTTCCGCGATGGGTGCAAACATTAGAAAGACAATGAATTTTTCCCTGCTCATCTTTTGTTAATAAAAGCGGTTCATTTAAGTACCCACTGAGCAAAGTAAAAGGTTGGCAACTGCCTTTTTCTTTTACAAGATCCGTATCGCCAATAAACTGCCATGATGAAGCAAATATCTTTTCTTTGAACTGTTCATAGGCCTCCGCAGATCTGTATATATCTGTAGAAATAGTTTTAGCTTTTGCAATATTCTTCCTTACCGAAAATTTCGACATAATTGAAAGATAAGAAAAGAAATGTAGCAAAAAATATGCTCTTGTTTCCTCGACATTTTTCTATCTTCAATCAAATTGCTGATATGAAAATCATTTTCCTCTCCGCCATCATTTTTTTTACCCAGTCCGCTTACGGTCAAAAAACAACCGCTTTATTCAATGGAAAAGATCTTGCCGGCTGGACAATACATGGAACTGAAAAATGGTATGTAGAAAATGGCGAGATGATCTGTGAAAGCGGACCTGACAAACAATACGGTTATCTTTCTACAAATAAGAATTACAAAAATTTTGAACTAACCCTTGAATTCAAACAGGAAGCCAATGGAAACAGTGGTGTATTCTTCCGTTCATCTATCGAAGGTGTAAAAATTAGCGGCTGGCAATGCGAGGTGGCTCCGATCAATCATCATACAGGCGGTATTTATGAATCTTATGGTCGCGGGTGGTTAATCCAACCTGATTCAACAAGGGAAAAATATTTGAAACCAGGCAAATGGAATAAACTCAAACTGCGAGTTGTTGAAGATGAAGTAACGACATGGCTAAACGGAAAACAAATGATCTATTTGAAAGATCAAAAGATCGGGGCCGGCAATGGTTTTATCGCTTTACAAATTCATGATGGCGGCGGGATAAAAGTGAGATGGAGAAAATTTAAGATTAAAGAACTTAATTGAAGCATTGTTAAAT
>JAICGN010000094.1 GCA_025923075.1 Chitinophagaceae bacterium | reverse complement strand
ATTCATTTCCTGCGGCGGTTAATTTTTTTGCTAATGCTTTCCCCATAAAACCCGAAGCACCTGTAATAAGAATCTTTGCGCTCATTAGTAATTTGATTTAATCAATAAACTTTACATTGCTGTCACGAGCTGATAATAATGGATCCTTCACCGGCCAACTGATTCCGAGTTTTGGGTCGTTCCATTTTACAGTAAATTGGTTTCCTGACCCGGAATAATACTGTGATTGTTTATAAGAAAATAAACACTTTTCGGATATACATAGATGGCCATTTGCACAGCCGGCGGGAACGAGTATCTGGAAACGATTTTTATCAGTTACAGAAAACATTTCCCATTGCAGATAGGTGGAAGAATTTTTTCGCATATCAGCCACTGCGATTAGGATTTCGCCCCATAAACATTGTATCAGCTTCCATGTTTTCGCATCGCCATGGAGTCCACGCAACACCCCTTGTTTTGAAACAGAAATGTCATCTTCTACAAAAACTATTTCCTGTCCTTCAGCATCTTTGAACTTGTATTTTTCAGCATTGAATGTTTCAACATATTCTCCCCGAAAATCCGTAAATATTAATGGCTTGATTATTTTAAGTCCCAGAATTTTTCCAGATTCAATGAATTCCATTTGTTTAGTTTATTGCTGAAAATTTATTTAGTTAAAACTACCGATCCGCCAACGTCTGAGAGCGGAAAATAACTAACCTGATTTTCTGAACAAAACTTTTGAACGGCTTCTCTAGTACCAGGAAACATCAGATTGTTAAAGTCATGGACAAAAATATATCCTCCTTTATTTAATCTTGGATAAAAATATTTCAGGCCTTCATAAATAGGCTTGTACAGATCTACATCTATACTCACAAAACAAAATGTGTCTTCTATCCCAACAGCTGTATCAGGAAAGTAACCTTTTTTTATAATGCAATATTCTTTATGCTTCATTTTTTTTAAAACATATTCTATTGAAGTGGTTGAAAAATCAATATCTATTCCCTTTGTTCTTAAATGTTGACTTCTTTCGATCTTTTTATCTGTCGCGGAGAATCCTTCAAAAGTATCAAACAAGTAAAGTTTTTTATTATTAAACAACTCATTGATTTTTGCAGCGAATACCCCTTGGTAAACTCCCAACTCGGCCACATTTCCATCCACTTCGTTCTTAATAATTTCGTAGGCACATAGTTCTAAAGAAGAGTACCTGTTATAGTCCCATGCCCTGAAAGAAATGTCTATTAACCGCTTCCGGCTCAGACAAGGCATGTTTCTTATGATTACAAACCCAAAAGCAATGCAAATCTTTTCCAGCACAGTCAGCAAATGAGAGACGATTTTTACAAAGTAGTTTTTTTCATTCATATTGTATCATTGAGATTGGTAGGGTACAGAGAAATATTTTTGTACGGCTTTTTGAAAGGAGATAATTATTTGTCGTAAATACCATTTTTGAGTTGTCTATTTTATCGGAATGTCTATGAAAATAAAATTTTAATCAGAGAATCATAGCATCTTTTTTTTGTTCAAGTAAACTTAATTTTTTGATCAGTATATCGACATCGGGTGTTTGTTTATCTAAAAGAAATAGATCGGTATATCCGAATTCCCTGTTCTTTAGTTCCTTATTGACGAACGCTTCAAAATTTTCGGGTACTATCATCTTAAAACGGGTTGGATTGGGACAGTAGAATAAATCAAAGATGTAAAAATGCTCACTAATCTCGTTAAGGAAAGACAATGAGTGAGCATCTACTTGTAATTCTGATATTGCAGAGATCAAATATTTTTTTTTCAACTTGATAATTTCCCGTACCAGTACCTCGTCATATCCTTCGACGTCTATTTTTATAAAAAGATGGTTGGAGATGTTATGAGTCTTTAAATAATTTTCTAGAGAGGCCCCCCTTACCACCAAATCAAATTTTTTTTGCGAAAATTTTAAAGTGTTCTTTATAAGTTTAGAGGCGATTTTAATTTTAAACTGCAATGTTGATCCCCAATAAAACTGTAGTTTCTGCCAGAAATTATTTTTTTTGGAAAAAGATAATTTTGCACTGTCAGAGTTACCTTCCTTAAAATGAAATACATAGTATCCATCATATTGTGTTATAGCCTGGGATTCATGACTGTTATAGGCTTCCAGGCCATTTACTTCAATGTTATAGGGAACCAACATGCCTGCGGGCGATGGATCGAAGGATATTGTCTTGATTTCTTTCCCTGCATCACGGAAGAAATGACCGCATTTGATGGCAAAGTCCCCAATATGACTTCCGATATCAAGAACAATAAAATCTACCTTCCGTTCAATCAGGTGCTTAAAGAAAATAAACAGACCCGCCCTTGGATCGGTATTTCTCTCACAGTTTAAAAAGTTTATTGAAGGCGCAGGAAAACTTTTTTTTTCAGTTGTTGATTTAAAAAAAGTATCCAGTGATTGGTTTTTTCTGTTGTGGGGAATGAAATTTTCATACAGGTTATCGTTTTTGAACATGAAAAGTTTTAATCCGTCAAAATCCACTACATCTATTTTTTTATCTGATAATAAGCTGTTCACCTGTTGGTTCAATTATCGTAAACAAAAATATTTTTGGAGCCATCTTTATCAAAATCAAATTTTATTTCCTGGTAGTCTTTCAGCGCCTCTCTTATTGATGCATGTTTTTCATTTTCCGCATAAAAAATAAAAAAGCCACCACCGCCGGCGCCGAGTAGTTTGCCACCTGCCGCTCCAGCTCCCATAGCTTTGTTATAAATATCATCAAGGTAATTATTGGATATGGCTGATGATAGATTTTTCTTGGCCAACCATGCCTTGTGAAGCAATTCACCAAATGCGCCCAGGTCATTACCGCTGGTTAATATTTCAAAACCCTGGTCCACCATTTCCCGGATATGGGCGAGGTCTTTATTGACTACGCCTTTCTGCGTATTTTCAATTTGTTCTTTTAAGACATCTTCCGCAAACCGTTGCACCCCCGTATAAAAGAGCAACAAGTTTTCTTTGAATTTTTTTTTTCTGTCCTCCGATATGATTACAGGCTTATGGCTGATGCTACCATCCTGTCTGAATTCAAAATAATTCAATCCTCCGACTGCCGCGGCACATTGATCCTGTACCCCGACTTTCTCACCAATCAGTTGTTGTTCGACATAAATAGCATCCTGAGCCAGTTTCAAAGGGGGAACCATTTTACCTTTGTAAGCATAAAGCGAATTAAGCAGTCCGACAGTAAAAGAGGATGAAGATCCTAATCCTGTTTGGGCCGGTAGATCACTCATCGTGTGAATTTCAATTCCTTCTTTGATGTTTGTAAAACGCAAACATTCCCTTACCGAGGGATGGATCAGTTCATTGATTGACTGACAATGCTCCAGTTTCGAATAAGTAAGTTTGTACTTGTACGGGGATATATCGCTGATCTTGTTGACAGTAACATAAATATATTTAGTAATAGTGGTTGACAAAACAGCTCCGCCATATTTCATAACATGATCAGGGTAATCAGTGCCGCCACCAAAAAAGCTTATCCGTAAAGGAGTTTTTGAAATTACCATTAGTTCCTATTGCCTATTTAAAGATTTGTAAAAGTATTATTCCTTATCATTTTGCAACCTTTTATCAACTCTTGGATACCGCTGTCAAGATCCGTATGTGGCCTATATCCTGTAGCTTCAATTTTTTCATTGCTTACAATATAATTCCTTTGATCAGGGTCTTTAGAAAATTCATTGGTTTCTATGGTGAAATTAGGTAAGTATTTTTTTATTGTTTGACAAAGCTCAAACTTAGACAGGTTGGCAGAGCTAAGCCCTACATTGTATGCATTATTTTTCATCCTGTCAAAATTATTAATCCCATGCATGAATGCCCTGGACACATCAGAAACATGTATATAATTTCTTTTAAAATGTGCTTCGAAAAGTATAATAAACTTGTCGTACAGTGCCCTATAGGTAAAGTCATTAACCAAAAGATCAAGCCTCATCCGGGGACTAATTCCAAAAACAGTGGCTAACCGGAACGTGATTACATTCCCGGAATCCAACAAAATTTTTTCTGCATCAACTTTTGTTTTTCCATAAAGCGATATCGGGTTTAATGGTGTTTCTTCCGTACAATAAACATCTTTTTGACCAACACCGTAACCGCTATTAGAATTGGGATATAACAGCATTTGATGTTTGCTTCTTATATCGTTGAGATATTTTATCTGGCCAAAATTTGTACTTATGGCACCTATCCTGTCTTTATCGCAGGCCGGGGCGCCAACAATTGCGGCTAAAGGAATGATGATGTCATAGTTTGGTACCAGCGTTTTCATCAACTCTTCATTTCTTACATCGCCTTCCACTACATCAAAATTTTCATTTTTGCAGCATGTCAATAGTGACTGGTAATTATTAAAATAAAAATTATCTATTACTGTTACTTTGTAACCAGCGTCAAGTAACTTAGGAACCATAGTTGATCCGATATAGCCTGCCCCACCTGTCACTAAAATTTTTTCCATGAAAAGATTGTTTTTAGAATTATTTGATATTTTATGGACTTATTACCCTTGCCCAGATATAAAACAGTTTATTGATTATCGATTGAGGAAATATTAAAAGAAATCTTTCGAGGGTCAAATAAAAATAATCGGAAAAGCTAAAGTTCATTTGATCGGCATATTTATTTTTTATTTTCACAACCGAGCGAAGTGTCTTTTTTGCATTTTTATTTCTTCCATTGCTTTCGCTTTGGTAATAGTTCAATAATATTTCGGGGATATTATAAAATTTTACTCCCTGTATTACCCACCTGCACAGTAAATCGTGGTCAGGAGAATATTTTACATCTTCACCTTCTTTATAGTAACCAAATTTCTCAAAAACTTCTTTTTTCAAAAATAAAGTTGGATGGGCAATAGCAGTGTATTTATTGAATGCTTTTCTCGGATCCGGTGGGTAAAACCTTTTAAGCAAAAGCTTTTTGTCGCTGTCATTAATATAGGCTATTGCTGTACCCACCACGTCAATAGTCTTATTATCTTCCATGTATAGAAACTGCTTTTCAATACGCTGCGGTAATGATTCATCATCTGACTCCTGCAGCGCTACATATTCTCCTTTGGCCATTTTTACCGCCCGGTTTATGCAAATAGTCATCAGTAGTTTTTTTTCAGCAACCTGCAAAATAATTTGTTGATTATTTGCAGCAAGAGTTTTCAAGTAAGCTATGCTATCCGTATTTTCCGGGTTTCCCGCAATGATAATAAATTCAAAATCCTGAAATGTCTGATTCAAAATTGATTCTACCGATCGTTTAAGCAGGGTCCGGGGTTCATTGAAAAAAGTCATTATGATTGAAATCTTCATTTGGGTTATTGTTTTTTAGGAAAATTAGTTATATCATAATTTGCAGCCGATAATAATAGCTGGAAGCCGAGAATTATCAATAAGGTAGGGATAACTACCGTTCCAGTGGGCGCCGGCACGTGGCTACTTGTGTATTTCAGAAAATTTATGATTCCATATATCATTCCAGCAAGAAAAAGTGGTAACCCGAAGAGAATATATACAGACGCAATGTTGAAATCAAACAAAAAATATTTCAGTATGATCCGTCGTATAAATGCCTTGACTAATTTGGGAGGGAATCCCAACAAGGTCCTTGTTAAGGATAAATGAGAAACCTCGTTACCATATTTTGCTTTCATCGGAATTTCTTGTATCACAGCATCAGCATGATATAATTCGATGAGCATTGAAGATTCAAAGAAATATCGTTTATGAATTTTATGAATGTTTAATGTCCTCAAAATATTATTGTTAATAGCAATAAAGCCGTTGTTAGGGTCAAAAATATTCCAATAGCCTGATGCAGCCTTTATACAAAAACTTAGTCCAAGATTGCCGATGCGTCGTATGACCGGCATTTGTTTAAGGGCTTTAAGGTCTCGGAACCGGTTTCCCTTTGCATAGTCAGCCTTATTTTCTAATATTGGCTTTATAAGCTCAGGTATATATGAACTATCCATTTGATTGTCACCGTCCATCTTAATGGTAATGTCGCTGTTCAGTTCTATTGATTTTTTAAAACCGGTAAGCATAGCTCCACCCACCCCTTGATTTACTTCGTGATTAATTACGATAAGTTTCCTGTTCTTTTCGAGTAATTCGCCAAGCTTTTTTCCAGTATCGTCTTTTGAACAATCATTGACGACAATTATCCAGGTTACTGAAGAAGGCAGGTTGTTTATAACTTCTTCAATATGTGCCGCAACATTATAACATGGTATGATTACGGTTATTGTCATGCTCAGGTTCTTTTATAAATAATTATGCCTTTCGTTTCTGTTATTTTTGTCATGCATCGTACTTCAGCGGTTTTGGGTTGATAAGTAAAAATGAAATACCTAACCCCTAGTTGATTCAGTCGTGGAGAACAGGGATCCATAAATATTGAATAGTTATCGTTTACTACGATATTTTCATTTAGTTTGAAGGCGACCGAGTCTTTGCCGTCTATGAAACTTAAAAGGTTTATATGAGCATAACGATTGTAAATAAAATTATTCTTACCTGTGGGATCCAATACTGCCATGTCTTTTAATTGAGGTACTATTTTTACGCCATTAAAAACATTTATTCCATTTACTTTAAGGAGGTTACTAATCACTTGGTTACCAAAAACAGCCCACCTGGCTTTTGGATCTTTTGCCTGTATTTCTTTTGTGGATATGACAACGGGGTTTTCAAGTATTGATGACAGGCCTTTTGTTACCGGATGTATTTTTAAATTAGGAATCGTGATTGCTAGCAGTATTATGGCTACTCCATATCTTGCATACTTTATATAAGAATATCGGATAAGAAAATAAACCACCGCGAATAATAATGATACAGTTAAAGTTTCACTATTAGAAAAAAAGTTATTTGTAGCCTTATTAATGGTTGTTGTAATTACCTTAAACAAAACAAAAAAGGATATTGCCAAAGCAATGGCTTCAACCCATGAAAAATTAATTTTAGGGTTTGGTGGAATTAATCCAAGAAATACGATGAGTAAAATACAATTGGCAACGCCCAAGACCGGTAACGTTCTATAGACCGGTGACATAGACAGCAGCGATATTTTGCTCAGAAAGCCTGGGAATCCCACTAGTATCCAAATTAGAAGAAGAATAATATAACCCGACAGGAACAATAATAAAATATCAGGTTTAATTGATTTAATCCTGTTATAAATTAAGACATAGAAAATAACAGGAAAAAACATTATAAAGCCACTGGCCTCGCAAATATTCAGCCATTTAGCCGGAAAACGATTGTCGGCTAAGTAAATCCCAAAAAATTCTGAAAACAATTTTCCATCAACCAAATCTCCGCCATTTGTACTTCTTTTTCCAGGATATGCGGTATTCATTATTAAATCCACTGTTTCTTTTATCAATTGCCAGTGATGGTAAAAAAAGAAGATGAGTAACAAGCCAGTCAAAGAAAACACAATGCCCCGCACTTTCCATTTTTCTTCAATGATCTTGAACTCTTTTTTGGACAATATCAGCCCTGCAAAAATCGCCAGATATAAATAGGCAAGAGGTACCTGCCAGGGTGGATAAAATGAAGTGGTAAAGCCATAAGCGCCAAAAAGAAAAAAAATCCCAGCTGTTATGATTGTTTTGTTTTGCCGGGCATATAAAAGATAGATTAGTGATATTAGGGCCACATTCAGGTATATCATATATGTTCCCATCCAATAAGACCACCATTGCATAGCCCCGGATAAAAAAATAAAGAATGTGCCTGCCGCTGAAAGCCAGAATTTATTTTTTGCTAGTAGTTGAAATAATAGAAAAGTGGAAATAAGAAAAAAGAAGATGTTGAAATTCCACGAAAAAGCAAATGCTCTCTCTATATCTAAAAAAAAGTATGGCCACAAGTTGGGTTTTAATAAAACAGAAAAGTCCTTAACAGGAAAATTAGAAATAGCCGGCACGTTACCATCACCCATTGTACTGCTACTAAGCGGCATACCACTGTTATATTGCCCGACAAGCGCTGGCGTGTTGAGCATCCACTCGTCCTGCCTGATGGGCCTTGGCGTGCCTGCAAGAATAGAAGTTGTGTCTTCTGTTCGAAAAATCTTTCCCCACCTACCTACCGATGAGGTATGAATTTTTAAAGAACTTATAAGAAGGTACAACGCAATTAATACAAGTAAAAAAAGCTTTGTTTTTTTGTCGAAAAGTATCAAGGGAAAATCCTTGCCGGTACTTTTTTTTGGTTGTTGTTGAAAGACGGGTAGAATTTGCTTGCTTTCAGAAGATCTTTCAGGAGCAGGACTGTTGATCTTCTTTTTTATTTTATGTTTTTTCGACATCCTTCCTTTAAATTTTAATGGAGTCTTTCATGGATAGGATGTTTGATTTTGAGGCGGTAAAATATAAAAGATTCAGCAAAATGGCAAATGAGGGTAGGGCAGAGTTGGCTAGTTAGCGGCTTAACACTAAAGCAATTATGCTAATCCATCATATTTATTTAATTTGGGCTTTCAGCGAATGTTCCTTTTATTCAAACCTTATGGCAAGTAAAAAGCTACCAAAGTCGAAAAGAACAATTTCAGCCGCGCCTGCTGCTAAGAAGAAACTTAAAGAAAAAAGAGATTATTCTTTGTTCTCATGGTTTTTTTTAGTGGCTGTTGTGACTGCGATTTGTTTATGGCCAATGCTAAAAAATGAATTTGTTAACTGGGATGATGAATATTATGTGATAAATAATTCACTGCTGCGTGGCCCGGATTGGAAAGGTATTTTTACAAACCAGGTATTAGGGAACTATCATCCGCTTACTATTCTTAGCTATGCTTTTAATTACGCTATTTCAGGACTTGATCCCTTTTCCTATCTATTAATCAATTACCTACTTCACCTCATCAATAGTGTACTTGTATTTAGTTTTATTAGGGAGATATCCGGCAATAACAAATTCATAGCCGCATTTGTGGCTATTGTTTTTGGTATTCATCCCATGCATGTTGAATCGGTGGCGTGGGTAGCAGAAAGAAAAGATGTACTTTATACTTTTTTCTTCCTGCTTGCCTTACTTCAGTACTGGAAATATTTAGTAAAAGGAAAGAAATCAAATTTCTGGATTTGCTTTATTCTCTTTGTTTTGTCGTTGTTATCAAAACCGGCCGCAATCGTTCTTCCGCTTGTTTTGTTACTGCTTGATTACTGGAAAGGGCGGTCGATAACTTTGAAAGTCATTGCTGAGAAAATTCCTTTCTTCGTTCTTTCCTTGCTGTTTGGGATTATTACCGTGAAAATTCAATCTCCATCTGCAATGGCAGGACTTGAAGTTTTCACAGTAACTGACAGATTATTTTTTGCATGTTATACCCTGATGACTTACTTCTTACGTTTTTTTGTTCCCCATCCCTTGTCGGCACTTCATCCGTTCCCTTTATCAGGTAATTTAGGCTGGCCAATTCTTGTGTCACCACTGTTTGTAGTTGCGATGATGGCAGTGTTATGGTTCTTTCGAAAAAATAAGGTTGTGGTCTTTGGAATTCTTTTTTATGTCATCAATTTGTTGCTCGTATTACAGATCATTTCAATAGGTCTTGCGATCATATCCGAACGATATACTTATGTGCCGTACATCGGCCTCTCTTTTATGCTTGCAACGCTTGTAAGCCGTATAAAACTCGTTCCCCCGAAAATATCGCTGGCAGTGGCCACAATATTTATTATTGCGCTTGGCATAATTTCTTTTCAGCGAACCCAGGTTTGGAGAAACAGCGGAACTTTATGGACAGATGCACTGAAAACATATCCCAAAGCTCCCTATGCAAGAACAAACCGTGCGAATTATCTTTCAAAGCTTGCACTCAGACCCGATCAGAAACCCTTTGCTGACAGCATATACAAGGTTGCATTCGAAGATTGTGCTATTGCGCTGTCAATGCGGCGCAATCATGCGCCTGCATTTGAATATCGCGGATTGATGTATCTGGACCGGCAGCAATTCAATGAAGCATTTGCTGATGCCAATGAACTGATAAGGTTAAAACCAGATTATAGAATCGGCTATGATATCAGAGCCACTTGTTATTTCAAGTTCAACGAGCCTGCAAAAGCATTGGCTGATTACGACAAATGTATTTCAATTAAGCCTGATGATCATCGGTCTTATAACAACAGGGGAAGTATACTAATGAATTCATTTCAAAAATATAATGAGGCATTGAATGAATTCAATAAAGCTATAAGCATGCAGTCCGTAAATTATTATTATTTGAATCGTTCAATTTGTTATTATAAAATGAACAACATGGCCAAAGCAAGGGAAGATGCAATCACAGCCATGCAATTAGGTTCAGTAGTCACTGATGCGTACAAAGCGAGTTTGCAACTTAAATAATGTTGTTAAGTCTTTATGAGTAAGAGAAGTAAAATAAAGACCAGGAGCAAGCATAGACAACCTTTGCAAAAAGTCGAAAAGAGAATGAGCGGCCAAAATAAATCGATCTGGCCGTCGTTAATTTCTGTCTTAATACTTACAGGAGTTTCTTTTTTACCAATGTTCGCTAACGGGTTTACTAACTGGGATGATGATATTTATATTGCAAGCAACCGTTTGCTTAGAGGTCCGGATTGGAACGCGATCTTCACAGAACCATCGGCATCAAACTATCATCCACTTACTATTGTAACGCTCGCTTTTAATTATGCCATTTCTGGTACCGATCCTTTTTTATATCATTTTACAAATTGGCTGCTTCATATTTTGAACACAGCGCTGGTGTTTCTTTTTGTTTACAAAATATCAGGCAAAAAAATTTATGTAGCCGCATTCTGTTCGGTCATTTTTGGCGTACATCCGATGCACGTTGAATCCGTTGCATGGGTATCAGAAAGGAAAGATGTTTTATATGCATTATTTTTTTTACTGGCATTGCTTCAGTATTGGAGTTTTCTTGAAACCGGCAAAAAATCAAAGCTTATCCTCTGTTTTACATTCTTTATTTTATCTCTTTTATCAAAGCCCGCGGCAATTATTTTGCCTATTGTACTCTATTTGCTTGACTATTGGCACAACAGGACATTTAGTGGGAAAGTATGGGCCGAGAAAATTCCTTTTTTTATTTTGTCAATAGCATTTGGGTTTATCACGATCAATGTACAGTCAGCCGATGCAATAGCAGGCACTGATATTTATCCTTTATGGGTACGCTTCTTTTTTGCATGTTATACGCTGATGATCTATACGACAAGATTTTTTGTGCCTTATCCGCTTTCAGCATTTCATCCTTATCCCCCGGTTGATGCGCTCGGATTGCCGGTATACTTATCCCCGGTCTTTGTGATTGCTTTATTGGTTCTTTTATGGCTAAAAAGAAGGGATCGGCTGATCGTGTTCTCATTGTTATTCTTTGTTGTAAATCTTGTTTTAGTATTACAGGTCATAACAATTGGGCTCACCATTGTTTCTGAAAGATATACCTACATCCCCTATATCGGGTTGTCATTCTTAACAGGGATGTGGCTAAACAGGTACCTTGATTCTTCATCAAAAAAAATTTTCAAGGCGATACCTTTTATTATCGGAATTGTTTTTGGATTTATTTCATTCCAGCGAGCAAAAGTTTGGAAGGATGGCGATACCTTATGGGCAGATGTGATAAAACAGTATCCGGACGCGGCAACACCCCGATCAAATCATGCTAATTATTTAAAAAAGATGGCGGGTATGCCTGACCACAGATCCCGCGAAATCGAGTTGCTTCAAGAAGCATTGGAAGATTGTAACATTGCAATAAAAGCAAAACCCACACATATCAAAGCTTATGAGAACAGGCAAAATATATATTTGATGTTAAAAAAAGACAGCTTAGCAATGACCGACGCCGAGATGTTACTGAAATTAGAGCCGACTAATGCTGCTGCATCTTATACAAAGGGTTTTGCTTACATGCGATTTGCTATGTTTGATAGTTCCTTGTTTTGGTTCAATAAAAGTATTGCATTAAATCCGAATGCTGATTGGGTGATAAATGTAAGGGGAACCTTGCTATTTAATTTCAAACGTTACAAAGATGCATTAAGTGATTTTACAAGGGCTATCGAATTAAATCCCCTCGGAGAATACTTTTATAACCGTTCAATGTGTTATTTCACGCTGGGTGATATGACTAAGGCCAAGTCAGATGTTTTGGTCGCAGTAGAAAAAGGATTCAATGTTCCAGGTACCTATAAAACCACATTGCAGTTAGATAAATAATTTTACTAACGGCCTCAAAATAAAAATCAGGTATTGATGAGTAAAAAGAAAAAGATAAAAATAAGAAAGAGTGGTACCACACCGATACCGCCTGAGGCAAGACAGAAGCAACCAAAGGTGAAGAAAAAGTCATTATGGCCGTGGATCCTCCCTATTTTACTTGTTACCGGTATTTGTTTGTCGCCCATGCTTTATAATGAATTTACGAATTGGGATGACGAATATTATGTAGTGCAAAATGCTTTATTGCGCGGGCCTGATTGGGCGGGTATTTTCAGCAAACCTGTTGTCTCAAACTATCACCCGGTCACAATTGCATCCCTTGCTTTAAATTATTCAATAAGCGGGCTTGATCCCACCTCTTATTTCATATTGAATCTCCTGCTACATCTCATTAACACTGGTCTTGTGTTCTATTTCATTTGGCTGATTTCCTACAAAAAATTATGGGTGGCTGCATTTTCAGCGATGGTTTTTGGCATTCATCCAATGCATGTGGAATCGGTTGCCTGGGTATCAGAAAGAAAGGATGTTTTATATACATTGTTTTTCCTGCTTTCTTTGATCCAGTACTGGTTTTTTGTTACCGGTAAAAAAAATAGAAATCTTATTTACTGTTTTTTATTTTTTGTGCTGTCAATTTTATCAAAACCTGCAGCCATCATTCTGCCCTTTATACTCTTCTTGCTTGATTATTGGTATGGCCGCGGTTTCACAAAGAGAACTGTCATCGAAAAAATACCTTTTTTGATTACCTCATTTGTACTAGCTATTGTTACGGTAAATCTTCAATCAAAGACTGCAATAGCCGGGCTGGATTTCTATCCTTTGTGGGCACGATTCTTTTTTGCAACATATACGGGCATGATGTACATCGTTCGTTTTTTTATTCCTTATCCTTTGTCAGCTTTCCATCCTTTCCCAATGGCACAAAATCTTGGCTGGCCAATTTTGCTATCCCCAGCATTTATGCTTGCGCTTTTAATCTTTGTTTGGCTAAAAAGAAAAAATAAATTGATCGTATTTTCTTTTTTCTTCTTTATGATCAATCTTGCTCTTGTGTTGCAGATTGTGTCGATTGGGGGAACATTGCTGGCAGAAAGGTATACTTATGTTCCTTACATTGGTATGGCGTTTTTAATTGGAATGTTGCTGGAAAAATATTCAGCAAGGTATAATAGATCATTGTTATGGGGAATTCCAGCAGCGATTCTATTAGTATTCGGGATGATCGCATTTCAACGCACGAAAGTTTGGAAAGACAGCGATACACTCTGGACAAATGTGATAAAACATTTTCCGGATGCGTCAGTGCCAAGGACTAATCGGGCCAACTATCTAATACGCATTTCATCAAGAAAGGAAAACAAAGCAAGAGAAAATGAATTACTTCAAAGGGCATTGGAAGATTGTAATGAAGCACTTAAGAGTAAATTGAATCATGGTAAGGCATATGAAAACAGGCAAAATATCTATTTGCGGTTGAAAAAGGATTCACTGGCTTTATCAGATGCCAACGCGTTGATAAAAATACAGCCGAAAAATAAATTGGGTTACTATACAAAGGGGGCTGTTTATCAAAGATTTAATATGCCTGATTCTGCACTTGTATATTTTAATAAGTGTCTTGAAATAGATCCAAATACCGATTTTGCTCTTAATAACCGTGGGAGTGTTCTTTTTAATCATAATAAAAAGTATAAAGAAGCAATGGCAGATTTTACGAAGGCTATCCAGCTTAATCCACAAGGAGATTATTATCTTAACAGGTCGTATTGTCATTATCAATTACAGGAAATGGATTTAGCAAAAGCCGATGCAACCATCGCCTTACAAAAAGGAGTTGTTATACCAGATAACTACAGAAAATTATTGAAGCTATGAGTTATTGAATACCTAATGACGCCGCATACGTAGCATCTATTTGAACACCTCCTTGTTTAGCCGTTAACGCATCTTTGCGGGCATTCTCAATGTTATTAAGTGCTGAGTAAGTATATGAGCGATTCAAGAAGAAGGGCGCCTCCGGACTGACTTGAATGGCCCTGTTAATATAATTCAACGCATCCTGATTTTTCCCTTGCATACGGTAACACAATCCAATTGTGTTTAGCACGTCAGGTGCATTCGGCTCGTAGGTCAGGAAGGTCTGCCAGTCTTTTATCGCTTCATCATATCTTTTTAAAGCCATGAATGTAAGTCCCCTGTTGCTATAAGTGACCTTATAATCTGGTTTTTGTTTCAGCACCAGGTTGAAATAAAATAAGGCTGAGTCATACCTGTTCCTTCTTGCATACCAGCCGCCAAGGTTATCGTATGCCACATAATAATCAGGTTTTATTGCAAGAGCCTGTTTGTAATCAATGAAGGCGCTGTCGAACTTATTCATGTCCATATATATATTAGCCCTGTTATTGTACGATTCGTGATCAATTGCATTTAATTTGATGGCTTGCGTATAATAATTTATAGCCTCATTATATTTCTTTTCTTTTCTTAAAAGTGTTGCCCGTGCACTATAAGCTCTTGAGCTGGGTTGATTTTTAATCACGCTGTCCCAAAGCGTGGCACCATCCTTCCAGGTTTGCACCTGCAGAAAACTTAATATTGAAAAAAATAAGGCAACAGGAAAAATAATTGAATATGCTTTCGTCATATTTGTTTTTGCAAACCTGGCTAAGAGACACCCTATTATAAAAAATATTCCGATATATGGCACATAGGTATAGCGTTCTGCAATTACGGCGCTTCCTACCGAAAATATTTGTAATACCAATAGAAGATTAACAATGTAAAAACTGATACCAAAAGCGACAAACCGGTATTTCTTCCATGTAAAGTACGTAAGCAATGCCAGCAATAATGTAAACAGAGGGGCTGCATAATAGACTACCGATAGTTTTTCATTCAATGGAGGAAAAGGATAGAACGCTGACAATTTAAAGGGCAATATCATTTTGACGATATACATCATGATGCCATAAAAGCCAAATAATATATTTTTCCCAAGACCAAAATACTCTTGACCAGTGGCGCCAACATCTTTTTGAGCACTGATAGTAAGTAAGCCTATTAGTATTGCGGGGATAAAGAATGGGATTTTTTCTATAATGAGCTTGAATGAAAATTGCCGGTTTCTAAAAATATCTATACAAAATAATGATACAGGAAAAATAACAGCAGCAGGTTTGGATAAAAGGGATAAGACGAGAAACAGTAATGTTAGCCAATATTGTTTTTTTGAACTTGAATCAACGTATTTGCTATAGGAGATATGACCTGCAATGAAAAATAAAGCATAGAGAACATCCTTTCTTTCTGATACCCAGGCCACTGATTCAACATGCAATGGATGAATACCAAAAAACAGCGAGGTAACCAGGGCAACAAGAGAGTTGTTTTTTGTAAGCAGGAGAGCCAGCCTGTACACAAGCAGACAATTGATAAGATGAAAAATAATATTAAATAAATGGTATGACCACGCGTTATCACCACTGATAGCAAAATTTAAAGCAATGCTGAACATGGTAAGAGGATGATGATTCCCCTGTACCGAAGTAGTCAGCAACTCCGGAAGCCTGCTCATATCACGAATCAAATAGTTGTTCTCTCCAACATAATCGGGATCATCCCAATTGACAAAACCGGCGTTGAGTGCGGGAATATAGATGATGAAGGTAATAATAAGAATAAGCGGTATATGCCAGCTGGGTACACGATCAATTCTTACTTTGGTCGTTTTGGAATGAATATGTTTTTCTGTCTTTTTCTTCTTTGCCATACACCAATTTATTGAAACGGGAAATTATTAAAATAAACTGATTTTATTGAGCATCAAATGTAAATAAGCATCTATAAGGTTATGAATGATCTCAACTAAACACAGAAAAAAGTCTCCCGGTTTAATGGGAGACTTTGAATTATCTGAGTTTTTCTTTTAATCAGATCAGTTAGGACTTAGCACAAGACCTCTTGCATGGTATCCACCAACTGATACAGTATATACTATTCTTGTTCTGTAAACAGCTGGTACATTGTAAGGCACCAGTACATCTGTCCTTTCAACCACGTCTCTTTTCAGTTCACCAATCTTAACACCATCCATAGTGTAGAAGCTGATCATAGCCTGACCAGTTACAGGAGAATTAATCCTGAGAGAGAAATTCTCTACATATGGATTTGGAAATGCTGTTACTATCAAAGAAGGCTGAGATGATGTTGAGTTACTTGTAATAACTCTACCGCTGCCACTACCTGCTGGGACATATCCTGTCAGGATCCGGCATTCATCAAATACTTCGTTAATATTAGCAACTGCTTCTTGTATTTGTGACAAGGTTAGCGGACTAACATCTACACCACCCAATGCATCGTTTGCCAATTGTAGCAGACCTGCAACCGTAGTAGCATATCCGTGAGTTGCCAGGTATGATGAAATTACTGGTGATACCAACTGGGTTGGAGTACCTGGACCGGCTGGCTCTGACGAACCACAATTACGCGGAGCAAGAACAGCCCAGCTTCCATCAAGTGCCACATTAGCAAGCGTACTGCCGGCTATTGTTGTGTTAAAGTATAGGGTAAGCGTCTGCGAGAACAGTTGGTTGTTGATCGATCCAGCCTTAGGTCCACTAGGCTGCAATGGAGCAATTGGCCAGCTTGGTGCATTATCGTATTCAGGAACACCAGCTACGTTATCCTCACCAAATGCTTTAGATGGACCACCGCCTGGCAACATGTTAAAGATATTACTGTTATCGCCCTGGTTCACATCTGACAACCTGATCACCCAATACCTGTTAAGATCCTGGCGACCGAACACTACCATGTTACCCGGAGCCGCAGTCAATGCATCGATCATGATCTGAGTCTGGTTAACAGTAGTGCCATTTGGCAGACAGATATTACCACCAGCATTTCCATAGGCACCCTGCGTTAATGTACATACAGTTTCGCAACATTTCACTCTTATTGTCTGAGTGTATGTAGCGGTATTGCCGCAAGCATCAATTGCCGTCCATGTTCTTGTTACTATGCGCTTGAATCCAGTTGCACAATTGGCTGAGTTATCTGTCGAACCAGTCATAGTAACTGTCGGTGTACCACATGCGTCAGATGCGGTTGGAGCTACCACCGATGGTATGGCTGCCAAACACTCAAGATCCACACTGGCCGGGGTGTTTGTGAATACCGGAGGCGTCACATCAGCTGTCCATCTGACTGTACGTGAAGTAGTAGACGTATTGTTACATCCATCTCTTGCAGTGAATGTCCTAGTTTGTGAACGGTTACATCCATCAGTTACTACAGCACCATCAGAAGAGGTTATAGTTACTCCGCCACAAGCATCGGTTGCAGAAGCAGTACCAAGTGAACCAGCAGGATTAGCCGGGTTACAACCCAGATTTACATCAGTATAGCTGCCTGTAAATGCAGGAGGAGTAAGATCGGATATCCATCTGACGGTACGTGAAGTAGTCGATGTATTGTTACATCCATCTCTTGCAGTGAATGTTCTTGTTTGTGAACGGTTACATCCAT
>JAICGN010000093.1 GCA_025923075.1 Chitinophagaceae bacterium | reverse complement strand
CTACCCAGACCATAACCAAACGAATAAACTTTATTACTGTCGCTTAAATTGGCGCCGGCCTGGAGTATGCTGTACAATTTTGAATTCCCGGTTTTAAAAGCGGCATTTACGTTTTCAATCTCATTAGCAGAAAAACTGAGTTTGTGATAACCTTTGATAATTATATTGATCAGCCCGATACTATATCCCGCTGATGTATCGGCAATATTGATAAGCCCAATCTGAACACCCCTTAATTTTTTTGTATAATTAACAACACCGGCTATTTGCACCCCGCCCATTTCTTTATTGCTAATGTTAGACACCCCAGCGATCTGGACTCCATTTACTTTTTCGTTAGAAAAATTTCCAATACCGGCAACCTGCATACCCTTCACACTATCTGACACATGATTATATATTCCGGCCAACTGCAACCCATGCATTTTTCCTGTCACAAAATTATTAATACCTGCTGCCTGCAAGGCGGATACATTATCCTGTACGAGGTTATTAATACCGGCCAGCTGTACACCCTTCACTTCTCCACCTACTGAATTAAATAACCCTGCAGCCTGCACATACTTTACTTCTTTTTTATCAATATTAAAAAGGCCGCCAAGCTCCAGACCGTTTGTGCCGGCTGTATAGCCACCGAATATATTCAATGAAAAATTATTAACTACCTGTGAAGATAACTGGCCATGCGTACTTAATCCGGGAACGACCGAAAACTGGAAAGAACGGGTGGCAAAAAAGTTTTTTAAATTAAGACTTTGAATTTTTTGTTTTCCGGAGAGCAGGAACCTTCCCACACCGGTCTCCTGTACTTTGATAGAGTCAGTTATAGCAGGCGGTCTCACAGCAACCGGTGTATCTGTAATCATTTTCAACGAATCAGGTGTAAGATAATCTTCAGGTGTGATCACAATAGTGCTTCCGGGAATTTCAACCGGCATCATTGTAATAGTCAATTGCTGGTCAAACCGGGGCTGAATTTTCACGCTGGTGTCCTCATAAAATTCTTTGCTTACAGTCAACTCTGCCATACTATTCTTACTGCTTTTCAGTTTTATTTTGAAAAAACCCTCCGCGTTAGTCATCGCCGAGGCAAGTATCGTTTTTTCATAGATGGTGGCTTCATTAATGGCAGCGCCAGATTGCTCGTCGTATACGAAACCACTTACTGAATATATTTTTTCTTCCGTCACGCCTTTTTGAGTCACCAGCGTCATTCTTATTGGCGCTTTACGAATGATGATATAATTACCACTTTCTTTAAACTCATATGTAGTATTAAACAGCTGCGACAGGATTTCTTTTACCGTTTTATTAGATACCCTGAAGCTAACGAGGCTGTCTTTCTTAATTATGCTGGAGTTATAGGAGAAATAGAAATCGCCTTTGTTGCTGAGGATCTCAAGCACATTATCCAGGCGCTGGTTTTTTACTTCCAGTGAAATATTTTTTTGCAAATTGGCCTGCCCATAAGTTGCAGCATTGATCAAAATGAGAAAGATGGTAAAATTAAAAACCGTACTGAGTTTCATTAAATGGAATCTGGGTTATTGTAAAATGATCTGTCCGTCTTCTTTCTTGATAACTGTAATGTCGAACGTAAGGTGTATTACTTCTAATACCTGGTCAAGGGACTCGTTATTAAACGTGGTGGTCAGTTTCTTATCATTCAAGTCCGTTCTCCCAATGACGATCTTGGCATCGTAGGCTTCATTTAGCACCTGTACCAGTTTCCACAAAGGAGTATCATCACAAACAAATTCTTTAGTGCGATAATAGTTGTATAGTTTGTCACGCACGACTTCTTTGGCAGCAACACTGTCGCCTGCAGACATAACTATTTTCTCTCCGGCAATTAACTCCACTGTTTTGCCTGATTTTGCTACCTGTACAATACCGGTCTCCACCACAACCTCTGTGTTTCCATTCTCACTTTTTATATTAAAGGAAGTTCCCACTACGGTTACTTGTACATCATTTACTGAAATCATAAATGGTTTTTTCTTATCCGGCGCTACACTAAAAAAAGCCTCTCCTTTTAAAGCAATAGCTCTTTTATTGCCTTTAAATTCTGAAGGATATGTAATAGTTGATTTTTTATTCAACGTGATCACAGAACCATCCGGCAAGGTATCAACTAAGATATTTTGCCCTGATTGGGCAATCATTTCTTTTGGTTCAGTAGTTTGATAAACCAGAAAATAGGTGACAACGCCGAGCCCGGCTACCAAAATGACCGATGCCGCTATTCTCATCCAGGAAAAACGGCGCGGTTTTAATATTTTGGGAGAATCATGTTGCGCAGTTAGCCGGTTTTGAAATCTTTCCCATGCTTTATTCACATCAACGGTCGATTCAACAGTGAGTGCTTTACTCTGATCCCAAATTTTCTTAAACTGGATGTAATATTCGCCGTTAGTTGCACTCTCATTCATCCATTCATTTACCGCTCTTTCTTCTTCAGGAGATGCTTCACCCAGCAGGTGTTTCACCAGCAGGTCATCATCAATATGGTAAAATTTTTGTTCCAGGGTTGTGGTATTAAAAATGACTAAATAATAAAATAAAAACAAGGAAGTCAACTAATTTCTCTCTCAACAATTTCAGTGCCTTGCCCATCTGGTTCTCCACAGTTTTTACTGAAATACCCAGCTTATCAGCAATTTCACGATACTTCAATTCATCAAAACGACTCATCTGGAAAATCGTCCGGCATTGCTCCGGTAATTCATTCAATGCCGAATGGATTTTCTTTTCCAGTTCGCCGCGCAATATTTCTTTTGCAGGATGTTCCACTTCATTCTTCATACTGTACGCAATATGCAACTGGTGATTTGATCTTACTTTCTGGTGCTTGATATAATTGAGGCTTTCATTATGCACCGCCCGGTATAAATAGGCAGAAACAGAACCCGTCAATGAAAGATTTTCATTTCTTTCCCAAAGTTTGAAAAAAACCTGCTGCACCATTTCCTCCGCTTCCATTTCGTCCCTCAGTATAGTAAACGCATAGGCATGCAGGCGTTTAAAATGGGTTTTAAAAACCTGTTCAAAGGCTGTTTCGTCCCTTTTTGACAGTAATGTGCCTATGGCTTGATCCTCCAGTTCCATTCCCTGTGCCCGGTATGGTTGTTCTATTAGTATAGCTGCGCCCAAAAATACTTTTTAATATAACAACCGGCAGACCCTTTACCCCTATTCCTGTCTAAAAAAAATTGAAGATCTCCGAAACAAATGAAAACACAGCCTACTGCGCGATGGTCAGTAAAAGTTTTTTGCAGGATCAGCAGATGATTTCAGTTAAATTAGCTGCTTAATTAAAATAAAAAAATGAAAAGAATATTTATCCTGTTTTTTCTGCCGCTTACCCTTAATTCCCAAACGATTGACCGGTCACTCAAAGAAAAAATAAATGCCGTTGAAAATTCATTGACTCCCTCCATCATATTTGGCGATACGATCCCAAAAATGAACTTAGAAGAACGTATGAATGCAACCGGGATAAAAGGGCTGAGCATCGCCGTTATCCATAATTATAAAATTGAATGGGCAAAAGGTTACGGATGGGCTGATGTGGAAGAAAAAAGAAAGACAACAACAGAAACACGTTTCCAGGCAGCCTCCATTAGCAAAAGCCTCAACAGTATGGGCATTTTAAAATTAGTGCAAATGGGGAAACTGGATCCCGAAGCAGATATCAACAAGTACCTTACCAGTTGGAAATTTCCCTACGACAGTTTATCAAAGAATAAAAAAATATCAACTCACAACCTGTTAAGCCATACAGCCGGTTTGGATATTCATGGTTTTCCAGGCTATAAACGAACGGATACATTACCAACAATACAACAGATAGTAGATGGTAAGCGGCCGGCAAATACCAGGGCCGTTCGTTCCTTGTTTGAACCGGGAACGAAATTTAAATATTCCGGTGGGGGCACTACTATTACTCAATTGATCTTAACCGATGTTACCGGCAGCAACTATGCTGATTGGATGCAAAAAAATGTATTGCAACCGCTGGGTATGACAAACAGTTCCTACCGCCAACCACCTCATGATACAGTCGACCTCGCTACGGGTTATTATGGAAATGGCAACCCTGTAAAAGGAAAATATCATGTATATCCGGAGCAGGCAGCCGCCGGTTTATGGACAACGCCTACCGACCTTGCCAAATATATTATCGAATGCCAGCTGGCGCTGCAAGGAAAATCGCAAAAAGTTTTATCACCTGCGATGATGAAGAAAAGGCTAACACCCTATATTGATAGTGCTGCAGCACTTGGTGTATTTATTCACAAAAGGGAAGGTCAATCCTGGTTCAATCACAATGGCGGCAATGAAGCATTTCTTTGCACCTCGTATGGAAGCATGGAAGGCGGCAATGGTGTTGTCATTATGATCAACGGAGACAACTTTGCAGTAGTTTCTGAATTGCTCAACAGTGTAGCAACTGTTTATAATTGGAAAGGCTTTTACAATCCAACTTTCAAAAAAACAGTAAAGGTTCCTAAAGACAGTCTGCAGCAATACCCGGGTAAATATCTCCTGATGAAAGACACCTTAACTATTCTTGTCTGCGGAGATAACCTTTGCATACAACAGAACGGCCAACCTGAAACCGGATTTCAAATGTATTTCACCGACTTCAATAATTTCTCTATTCGTGAAGTGCCGAATGCTGCCTTTACCATTCTCAGGAATGCCGCGGGAAAAGTGGATGCTCTTCAACTAAAACAGGGAGACGCTAACCTGAGGTTGCCGAGAATTGATTGAGGAAAGATTGATTTACAGATCGTACCTTCAAAAGCGATAAACTATTTTTCATGAAAGCAGTTTCTAAAACGGCGTATTACTGCTGTGGTGTCCGCATGCAGGATGCCGAATCAGCACGTCCACTGATTGGGGACAAGTATGCAAAAGAGTTGTTGGGTGAAGAAGGCTTAAGTTATTGGCAGGAATTTAAACAATTTACACGCCCCAACGCCAGCAATACGGTCCGACATCATCTCATTGACAAGTTTACGCAGAAAGAACTCAATGATCACCCTGATGCTACTGTCATATTAATTGGTGCCGGGCTTGACAGTCGTGCCTTCCGTTTTAACACTGGTCGCTGGGTTGAGTTTGATGAGCCCGCTATGATCTCGTATAAAAATAACCTGCTGCCTGTGACTCAATGCAATAATACACTGGAAAGAATAGCCGTTGACTTTGAAAAAGAAAAGCTCGCTGATAAATTGCGGGCTTATACAAATCGTCCTTTTATAATTTTTATTATTGAAGGGGTATTGATGTATCTCTCAAATGAACAGAAACAGGAATTGCTATCTGCATTAACAAGCTTGTTTCCCAAACATGTTCTTTTTTGCGATCTTATGAACCGAAAATTTTTTGAAAAATTCAGCAGCGAGATTCACAAAAAACTGGTTGAGCATGGCACCACTTTTACTGATCTTGCTGATGAACCGGCTCAGTTGTTCCTTGATTTTGGATATAATAAAAAGGCTGCGATCTCCATCCCGCAAACCACCATAGATTTAAAATTACTCCATGTGCCCTGGTTGATCAGAAAGCTAGTCTTTGGTAAATTGATGGCAGGATATTCCTTTTATCATTTTACTTATGGACAATGATTAAATACAAAGAAGCATTCCTCCCGCTTTGCACCCGGGTTTTCTATTGCAGTTGAGTTGTAAAAAACTGAAAAACTGAAATATCACCTCAGAATGTTGAGGAACGAGGTTATATTCCTGCTCCGAGGGGAGCAATCGGCGGTCAGGTATATTTAATTTATTTCTTCGATCCCCGGGCTATCCCTGAAAATCAGGGATACCACATTTACGCATAATCTGTCTGATCCTGACTTTAATTATCCGTTTCAGTGATGGAAGTTACAGGAAGTCTTTTGCTGTTAAAGGAACTTTGTTAGGCAACAAAAGAGATATTGTAAACAGCAATGGAAACAAATCAATAAAAACCATCAAAAATATAAAGTCATGAGAGTAGTATTAATTCTTTTTACGATTATCAGCAGTATGCTCAATGCACAGGTAAATGATGAAAAAGAAAAAGCTACTGTGCTTCGCATGAGGGAAGAAGAAAAAATGGCAAGAGACGTCTACCTGGCCATGAATGATAAATGGGATCATCAGGTCTTCTCTCATATTTCTGAAAGTGAGATCTATCACATGTCGCTGATGAAAATCTGGGTTGATAAATTCAATCTCGATGATCCTGTTACCCGAAACGATGATAAACGAGGTGTCTTTACAGATCAGTCATTGCGGAATCTATACAATGAACTGACAGCATCAGGGCTGCAAACCCGGGAAGACGCTTTTCGTGCTGGTGCAAAGCTGGAAGAGGTGGATATTCTCGATCTGAAAGCAGCGCTGGCAGAAACCAGTAATGCAGATTTGCAATCAACGTACCGATACCTGATCCATGCCTCGGAGAATCACCTTCGTGCCTTTGTACGCAATCTGGAAGCGTTGGGAAAAGATTATAAACCTGTTGTGATGAGTCAAAAAGAATTCGATGAAATAATAAATGAGCAGGGAAGAGGAATGGGAAACCGGACCGGCTGCTGCATGAAATCCGGAGAAAGAAACTAAAATCACTAATCATACTTAAAACAATAAATCAATTTTTATGTCAACTACAACATTAGAAAACATGACCTACACGCCAATGCCACGAATTGGTGATACAGCCCCTTCATTCGACGCAGTAAGCACACAAGGGGCGGTAAAATTTCCCGGCGATTTTAAGGGAAAATGGATAGTTCTTTTCAGCCATCCAGCCGATTTCACACCCGTTTGCACCAGCGAGTTTATGACTTTTGCAAAAATGGAAGACGATTTCAAAAAGCTAAACACACAACTTGTCGGTCTATCAGTTGATGGACTGTACAGTCATATTGCCTGGCTGAGAACCATAAAAGAAAAAATAGAATTCAGGGGCTGGAAAAATATTGAAGTAAAATTTCCGCTTATTGAAGATATTACCATGGAAGTAGCAAAAAAATACGGAATGATCCAGCCAGGTGAAAGCAGCACGAAAGCAGTACGTGCCGTATTCTTTATTGATCCGTCTGCAAAGATCAGGGCAATCATCTATTATCCTTTATCATTGGGACGAAACTTTGAAGAACTGAAAAGAGTGTTGGTCGGTCTTCAAACGGCTGATAAATTTACCATCGCTACTCCGGCAGACTGGATACCAGGTGAGGACGTGATAGTGCCGCCTGCTGGCAGTTGTGGCACGGCTGAGGACAGAATGCAGGGAAAAGAAAACGGCGGCTTGTATTGCAAAGACTGGTTCTTTTGCATGAAACCATTGTCCAAAGAAAAAGTATTTGAAAATTAACTAATGTGCCGGATGGCTTGGGAAAGAAACGCAGCTAAAAAGTTGCGTTTCATTTTATCTGTGAAAGGTTGATCAATAGAAGCACGAAGTAGTCATTCCTCTTCATTGAATATTATGGGATGGTAATTCGAAACTTTCACCAAAAAAGAAAATCCAGACAAGGTAGAAAAGAGGACGGTGGTAATCTTTTATCTTGGCTGGATTTTACAACTTCATCTGAAAAGGATAATGGTTCGGTTATCTTGTCTCAGCAATCAATCAATTAAAGTAACGGAAGATTTATCAATATTATCTGTCAATGGTAAACGGAGCAGCATGGCTGGTGGATGAAGCTTAAAGAATTACAAACGGCCTAAACCCTTGCCTGTAAAGGGTTTCATAACTTATAGAACAGTTAAATCTATTTTTTTCAAGACTTCCAACCGGGCGAAATATTTGACAATTGTCAATATTTATTTTCAGCTGACAGCATGTATGGTGGAAGATATCTTTCAAATTTCAGGCATCTGGGGGTAGCCTTTATCAATTACTGATTAATTCTTTTTTCAAAGAAAGCCTTTTTCTAACCCTGCTCAACGTTTCAAGAGTGATTCCAAGAAACGATGCAATATATTTTAATGGAATTCGGTTTGCCAGGTGACCATACCTTTTTACGAAGAGTCGGTACTTATTTTCAGCGCGGGTAAGTCTGGCAATAAAAGCACGCCCCTCTGCATCCTGGTAATACTTTTGCAAAACTTTCCTGGCAACAATATTGAATTCGGGAAACTTGATATATAAATTTTGGAAATCGGACCATGTTAATGTAAGCAACTCACAGTTTTCTATGGTCTGCATGTTTTCCATAGCCGGTGCTCTTTCGTCGAGTGCCGAAATGGAACTTACCACTTCATTTTCGGCCGTAATCCATGTAGTGATATCTTTTGTTCCCTCTTTAATGAAACCGCGTACCGCGCCTTTTTTTATAAAATAGATATAGTTGCATGACTGGCCAGCTTTCAGTAGCAATTTCCCTTTGCGGAATGAACAAAGAAAAGTGTGCTTTCTAAGATAATCTTTAATGCCCTCACTTAATGGATAGAAATAATCCAATGTCGCGATCACTGATGTAACATCAGGGGGGCTTGTTTTTTTTGTCTGACCCTGTCTATATAAACCAGTTCCGTGCATTCATTGCGTTTTACTTGCTACAAACGTGTTAGATCCTGGTCTCCAAGTTCCGGTACTATTAAAATAATAAAGAAAATCAATAATATACTATTCCATCGCAAATAAATCTTTATAGAGGACGCGCAGGATGATGAGTGATGGTGATGAGTGTTTTTACTATCAAGCTTGTTTGCTTTTACATTTTTATTTTAGGAGTAGTAGCAATATCTTTTATTCCATGGTATCTCAGTCATCTGTCTCGTTAAGAAATGATGTGATCTTTTGGTTTGTAATGCCCAGAGAACTGAATGCCTAGTTGGAAAAAAGCTGAATCAATCCATATAACCCGACCGATATGATGGACAAAACACTCATTACAAATGCCACAGAATAAAAACTGCCCGAAGCCAGATACCGCACCCGGTTTTTATAAAAATGTATGGCAGCAAAAACCACAACAAAAAGTAAAACGGAGCCTACAATTCCTCCGGAAAGGATCATCAAGACAGGAAGATTAATAAAGAAATACATCAAAGCCCAGGCGCTGGGGATTATCCATGACAGCCATCTGACTGTTTTTTTTCGTTGCGCTTTATCAAAAAAATTTATCCAGCCCACCTGACCAAAAATATCAGGAAAAAGTCTCGTCCATGCCGCAAGGGTTGCAAATACACTGGAGAATAAAACAAAGAATGCCCCGATAAGATAAACAAGTTTGGCTCCTTCACCCAGTGACTGCGTATAAATAAATGAAATTGCTTCGATCACACCGTTGCCTTGCGGAATAATGGTCTTGCCGTGCAATATGGCTGCACCCAATAAATAAAAAGCTGCCGTAACAGATGTATAAATGATCATTGCCACGATCGCATCCAGGTACATCACCCGGATCCATCCCTTCGCTCTCTTTTTCCATTCATCACTGTCATCCCGCGGCCCGGTATAAGCAGCGTATCCTTTTTCAATGCACCAATAATTATACGCAATGATTTCATCGCTGGCTACTCCCGTGATCCCGAATGCACCAAAAGCCACTGCAACATATGCAGATGGTAAGCTGAATTGTAACCCGCTGGCAACATCAGTCCATGAAAAGCTGAAGGGCGTATAACGAAGTACAATTAATGCGATGATGGTGGTGATCGTAAAAGCAACAACCATGACCAACGATATTTTTTCCACTGCTTTATAATAACCGCCATGGATCAGTGCTGCTGTTACAATAACAAGTAAGATGAGATAGAGATATAAGGGCAACCCGTCAAATAACATTTTTAATACAATTGCCGAACCACCGATCATGCCTCCCAACTGTACAATCTTAAGGGTAGTCAATATGCCCACTGTCCAAACGGCCCATCCCGCTTTGCCGAAGCGCCTACCGGGTAATTTATTAAACAGGTTCATAACAGTTTCACCGGTGAGTATAGCCTGTTTCCCAAATTCTAATTGCACGGCTACTTTAATCAGGCAACTTACAATGATCACCCAGAAAGCAATAAATCCCGCCGTCGCACCAAGGATGGTCGTGGCTATTAATTCGCCTGAACCAACGATAGAAGCTGATAAAATAAAACCCGGCCCAAGAAATTTTAATTGCTGACCAAAAGAAACCGGCGGCTCTTTAATTGTTCTTTCAGTTATAGTGTAACTATCGGTGGTCATGGTAAACAAAACGATTTGTAAGCGTTCGTTGGTTTTGTTTAATAGGGAAGATAAAAGAATAAATTGAATCACTCTTTATGGCGCCGCCCTGGTGAATCAGAATTGCTCACGGACCGCCGGGCGAACAACTAACGGAGAATTTATGGAATAGCAGGCATCATATTCCGGATGGCGCTTATTTTCCATATTTTCTTTTCGGCAACAAGAAGAAAAGTACTCCACATTTTTCGTGTCGTGCCATCTGCATTTTGAATTTCATATCTGCAATCAACGATAGCAGTAGTTGGGTTGAACATCCTTATATTTTCAATCCGGAGGGTTCGCGTGCCCGGGCTGTTGGCCGCGCTTTTCAACATGCCTTGCACTGATGCCGCGATGCCGATTCGCCATTCGCCTGTTGAAACCAGTTGATCCACATCGATGGTCAGAATGCTTTTCAGCAATACTGTATCGCTTTTTTCCCTCGCTTCAGCATACTGATCAATTACAGAAGTAATAGCTTTTCGCTGATGATCATCTGGAGTGTTCTCCTGTCCATATAAAAACAAAGTACCCGTCAAATTCACCAAAAGCAGTAAGAAAATATTTTTCATGATAGCAATATTATGGGTTGCTGATTGATGTTCCACTTCAACTGTTAAGCAGTATCAAAGATAGCAATAGCAGGAAGGCAAGAAAATCAGCCTAATTAATGAGTGGCCGGGGTCGAAACTTGTCGACCGCTCCCGCACAGATTGGCAACGCAGTATTCCCTGCTCTTTTTTTACCTTAGCATTAGAATAAAAGGTTAAGTGATGTTGAACTTTTATGATTTTGTGAAGGAACATCCTGTTGAGATCCGGCAGTTTTCCTGCAAGGACCTACTGTTCCTGATAAACGAATGCCCGCCCGATTTTATCAAGGGTGAAGATTGGACCGAACACAATGTATTCCTGTATGTAACATCAGGAAGACACGATCTCTATAGCCGTGAGCGCACCTGGCACCTGGATACCGGTTCAACGGTATTTGTGAAAAAAGGAGCTTTGGGAATAAAAAAGGTGGACGCGGATTCTTTTTGCGCCCTCATGTTTTATGTCCCCGATGAATATATCCGCTCCTTCATCAGGGAAAATAATGCTGTACTTCCTCCGGTTGATTTATCAATAATTTCAAATGATAAAATTCTGCCGGTTCAAACAACGGCAATAATGACTGCATTTTACGAATCTGTTCTTCCCTATTTTTCTCTTACCACTCAGCCTCCTGAAAACCTGATAGAACTAAAGTTCAGAGAATTGCTTCTTAATATCATTAGTAACAAGGATAATAAAGAGCTTACAGCTTTTTTTTACAGGCTTGCCTTAACAAACGTGGATGATCTGAAAGAAATTATGGAGTGTAATTGTCTTTATAATCTTCAATTACATGAATATGCCCGTCTTTGTCACAGGAGCCTTTCGAGCTTTAAAAGGGATTTCCATGCTGCATATGGCATGGCTCCGGGCCGATGGTTACTTGAAAAACGATTGGAAGCAGCAGCTCGTTTGCTGGTTTGTTCTGAAAACCCGGTTATGGATGTAGCAATGGAAAGCGGTTTTAAAAATATTACTCATTTCGACAGGGTTTTTAAACAACATTATAATACTTCTCCTTTACGCTATCGCAAGGACCATGTACCCGTTGACGCTTCTATTGCCTGAATAGTAGATCATTTGAGCCCCTTGAATAATTTTTTGAGCTGCACAGCAAATTTATTATTCCCTAAAGAAAATAGCTTTGAGCAGCCATTACAACGCTTAAAAAGGACAAAATCATTTCCTTTGGCAACTATAAACGAAAACCTTAAAACTATGTTTACCCTTTCTTACTTGCGGGCCACAACATCCTGGTTGCTGACCTGTTTACTATGCAGCATTTTTTTTAATGCTTATTCTCAAACCCAAATACAACCATCTTCTTTAAAAACCTGGGTATTGAATGATGCGGGGCAAATAAAAGTTCCGGCTCCACCCAATAAAGAACAAACGCAAAAAGAAATTGCAGCGATAAAAGAAAAGATCGCTAAACGAAATGAAAAAATTTTGTACCAGATACAATATTGGGATGCAGGATCACCAGCTTACCGGTGGAATGAAATCGCTTATAACCTGACCACCTTCGAAAATTTTGGCGCCTTCCTGCGTGCACCTATGGCCTGGATGAATATGGCGATCAATGACGCAACCGCGGCAGCATGGAAGGCAAAATATAGTTACCAGAGAAAACGTCCATTCCAGTTTGATCCATTATTAAAACCTGTTATCAGTTCGCCCCTCACACCTTCCTATCCCTGTGAACATTCTGTAACGGCTGCAGCTGCTGCTACTGTACTGGCCTATTTTTTTCCGGAAGCTGCGGATTCAATACTAAGGTTGGGGAAAGAGGCTGCTCAGTCAAGAATATATGCAGGGGTACAGTTTCCAAGTGATGTGGAAGATGGATGGAAATTGGGCGAACAGGTTGCTGCCATTGTCATCGAACAAGCAAAAAAAGATGGATCGGATATTCAATGGAAAGGCACGATGCACAATGATCCCAAACTATGGAAAGGGCAATACCCTGTCGGTATTACAGCAGCCAGTTTTAAACCGCTTGTTCTTAAAACCGGAAACCAGTTCAGGCCCCCGGCCCCCCCCGATTTTTCTACTGATATGAAAGCTCTTAAAGACTTCAAAAGAAATTTCATGTCCGATCACCTTGCCTTATACTGGCATAACTTAAGCGGTTTGGATTTCTGGACCGAGCTTGCCAGTAAAAAAATGTTCGAATTGCATCTTGACAGAAATGCTCCTGCATGTGCACATATCTATACAGTATTGCATGTTACATTCCATGATGCAGCGATCGCCATCATGGACGCGAAATATGCATACTGGGGAATACGTCCGTTTCAATATGACACAACCTTTACACCTTTATTTGAAACACCTCCGTTCCCGGGGTATCCTTCCGGTCATGCTACTGCATCTGCTGCAGCGGCTACTGTACTTGGCTATTTTTTTCCGGCCGATGCAGAATTTTTCAAAACCAAAGCAAAGGAATGTGCTGACTCAAGATTTTACGGGGGAATACATTTTCAAACCGATAATCAAACGGGATTAGAGATGGGAAACAAACTAGCTCAATACATTATTGACAACCGTGCAAAGAAGGATTATGTTGTAAAATGAAAAGAAACACTGCGGGGTCACCGCGCACAGATTGACGATGCGGTATATCCCTTAACGCTGACCGTTGATCAATGGAGTTGGCCTAAGAACCGAGTCAGTTTTTCAAGGTCATCCTTTTTATCAAAGTCGACTTTGTTTTCTTTTAAATAATTCTCAATGCTCCTTTGCTCCTTGGGAAAAAGCTGCAGTAATTTTTTTTTGCCGGCGCGGACAAAGTGGTTGTATTCATCTCCAATGTAATACTGTGTTTCTTTTCGCAACACAATATCCTCGTTTAGTGTTAAACTGTTTCTTGCTACATCGTTTCCATGTCGAAATGTTCTGACAGAGGTGATGCCGGTGGTGGAAGTGGAGGTGTTGTGAGTACCGGTCTTTCGGATATCTGCTACTACCCAGACTTGCTTCTCGGCCAATTTTACAAAGTCATTGTCCGTGATAATCCTTATATATCCTTCGTCGTAGTAAAAAGTATCCTGATCAACGGCAATAAATTTGATGGTTTTTTCTTCTGCCAACGCAAGCGTATCGCCTTTGAGATCGATAAACAGCATTTGATCAAACAGGCGGCTGTAGTTCATCTTCGCTGTTGCCTTTGTACCGCCCCTGAAAAAAACGGCACCTTTTGTGAACTGCGGATAATAATATATTTCAGCCAGTGTAAGGACATCGCCAACGTTAGTGCCTGTTTTAATGGTAACATATGTTGAATCCTGGGCCGATAGATCGGTGTAACCAATCAAAATAAAAAACAATAATACTAGTGGTTTCATGACATGGTCCAATTCGTGTACATTAAATTTAATCAATAAGTCACAGACCCAGGCCGGCATCTATGGCATTTTTTCATTTATAAGAAACAAATGAAAATACCATTGAAGATTGGAGCTGAATCAATATTAATCCGAATTTTGCATAGCAGGAAGAGTGTAATCTTTACAATAGTGGGAATTAATGAAACTATTTGTTATTATACTTCGATCAATGATTTACGTCCCTCTATTCATTTTACTATTTGGCTGGTTAGCACTTAGGGTTCGTGTGTATGATACAAAGCTCGGCATAACCTTACCGCAATGGGCTTCAATTATTGGAATCGTTACTATGGTAATCGGTTCTATCGTTGTTTTAATATGTGTAGTTTTTTTTGTGATCAGGGGAAAAGGCACTCCGGCAGTTTTTGATCCTCCCACAGAATTCGTAGCAGTCGGTCCTTATGCTTATGTCCGCAAGCCGATGTATATCGGGGGTTTATTCTGCTTTTTGGGTTTGGCTTATATCATTTATCATTATCAATTTTGATCCTGGCTGTTATACTTATTGTTGTTTTTCATTTTTTTGTTCTGATAGTTGAGGAGCCAAATCTTGAACGTTTGTTCGGGAAAAGCTACTTGGATTATAAAAAGAAAATAAACCGTTGGTTACCGAAGCTTAAACATTATTGAAGCCTTCAGCAAATGGAATATTTTGTTTACTATAATAACTTTGGGTTGCGAAACAAAAATGACAAGAGATAAACAAACTACACCGGGCAAAGATTTTGTAAACTTGAAAGAATGGCAGGCTGCAGGTGATATTCTTAATCGGGCTATTGAGCTTGTTAACAAAAACGGTTGGCAACAAGGGGAAGTTCTACCGAGTTCAAAAGTTTGTCTTACCACTGCTATAGAGAGAGCATGGCAGGAAAAAAAATATTCATTGGTTGATTTCAATTACGCAAGGGAGGCATTATCAAAAATATTAAAAGTGCCCAGAGACCCCCAGCCTCTCCCTTCAGACCCATTGGCAGTTCCTTATTGGGGTCGACATTTTATGGAATGGAATGATGCCCCCGGACGGACCAGGGAGCAAGTCATTAATACGTTAAAAGCTGCTTTAATATTAGCCAACGAATTAGCAGAAAAATCTAAGAGATAAGATATCCTGAACCAACCAGACCTGGTAAAAGACTATATAAAATGATTGGCTTAAATAACCGACCTGGGCCGGCATTTATAATTTTTATTTTTGGGGAAACAAATGATAACACTACAGATACCTTTTGAAGAAAAAGACTACATTTAACAGTGCC
This sequence comes from Chitinophagaceae bacterium, assembly GCA_025923075.1. GTDB lineage: Bacteria > Bacteroidota > Bacteroidia > Chitinophagales > Chitinophagaceae > VBAS01. The sequence goes on along the minus strand of JAICGN010000093.1, from coordinate 3,184 downwards.
TCCGGGATTTACTCACCTGGCCTGATCTGCTATAAGATGAAAACTTTTCTTGTTTGATCCCCTTGTTCTGTATTCATTTTTTTAACCACGTCCGATCCTGATCTTTTTTGGAACGGATATAAATCTTAAATTATGTTAGTAATAGCACACCACACCAACATCACTGACCCTGCAACTTTCTGGGCAAAAGCACCAACTGTTATCGGAGCTGCACCTGCCGGCACCAGCGTTCTGTCTGTTTTTCCATCGCAGGATGGTAAAACGGGCACCTGTGTTTGGGAAGCAGGCAGTGTTGATGAACTTCAAAAATTTCTTGATAAAGAATCCGTGGGATTGGCCACAAATTTTTGTTATGAAGTAAATGAAAAGGCTGGAGTTGGTTTGCCCGAAAGAAAAAAAGAAGCAGCACTTAACTGATCCTATTTTATGTTTTTAAATTTAAGAGCTGCCTAAGCAGCTCTTTTTATTCACATACATCTATTGAGCGAAGGGTCGCCCAGCTGCCCGGGGCCTGAAAGATAATAACTCCCTTTACGGAGTGATTTTACCTTCCAAGAAATACGTGGAACCCCGTACCAAAAGCTACACGGCTGATTTTGCGATCGTAGTTTGATATTTCATCTGTTCCCTTACCATAGGCATATCCTATCGAAAGTTCAAAAGAAACTTTGGGGCTTAAGAATAATACAGGTCCGGCCATCAACGAAAAGTTATTGGCTCTGTATTTGGATTCTATATGTGATTCGCTATATGAAGGAGAGATCTGCTGCGTTTGTGATGTTACTTTTTCAAAACTGTACGAATATGCTGCTTCTGCAAATGCATTGAACTTAGTCTGTGGCTTAAGAAAGTAGTATCGTGCAAAAGCGCCAAGACCAACACCCGATTCTTTAGTATCCCGCAAAAGTTCTGAACCTACACTTGCATAGTTGACAAATTTCGCGTTTGTTTTGGAATGAGAAATCTGTATTCGCGGCCCAACCACAAAACGGTCGGCAAAGAAATAGCCTACTCTTGGAAAGAAATTATAGACCGTTTGTTTTGTACGATTATTAAAATTGGAAATTGAATACTCAGTGGTACCATGACTAAAATCAGCAGTGCCACCCACCATCCACTGGCCCTTGTTTAGTTGAGCCGTTAATAATAAAGAGTTGGACAGGAGGATAAGAATGAAAGCAGTTGTTTTCATAAAAAAGTTTTGTATGAGAAAAATAGGAAGTAAAAATAACAATGCCATCGGGAGCTGGTGTAAACATTAGTTAAAAATGATTCTTCCTCCTAGATATTTGGAATACGCCGAGATGGCCGACAGCAATAATACAACAACCTTTTGGACCGGATTTCAATTGATAAATAACAAAAGCGAAGTTTTATCAGTTACAAGCAGGTATTATGGAGGCAATGCTTTTTGCTTTCGCTGGAGCGTCAGTTTAAATGGTTATGCATTCACAACAACTAATATTGAAATAAACAGGTTTTTGGAAAAAGTATATCCTTCTTTTTTAAGGGATAAAGATCGCGTTGCCGTATTGCATGTGCTGGTTCAGAAACTTTACTAAACGGTGTTTCAAGTTATAGAATGACCGCAAGCGGACTAAAAATGAGAACACTAACGAGAGCTGGGCAATTAAGGCCAATCGAGCTATTTGCCTGCTCCTTCGGAGCAGATGCTTAGTCGCAGACTAAGCATAACATTCTATAATTTTTATATTCTTTATTGAGTCGACCCCTGGAACGCTAAGGAGAACAGGGGAAGTTCTACCGAGTTCAAAAGTTTGTCTTACCACTGCTATAGAGAGAGCATGGCAGGAAAAAAAATATTCATTGGTTGATTTCAATTACGCAAGGGAGGATTTATCAAAAATATTAAAAGTGCCCAGAGACCCCAGTCTCTCCCTTCAGACCCATTGGCCGTTCCTTATTGGGGTCGACATTTTATGGAATGGAATGATGCTCCCGGACGGACCAGGGAGCAAGTCATTGATACGTTAATAGCTGCTTTAATATTAGCTAACGAATTGGCAGAAAAATCTAAGACTTACGGAACTTAAAGATTTAGTTTCTTCATTTCATTAACCGCATAGTCACATGCTCTTGCGGTCAGCGCCATATAGGTCAATGATGGATTAAGGCATGCTCCCGAGGTCATACAGGAACCGTCCGTAATAAATACATTGGCCACTTCATGCATCTGGTTCCATTTATTCAACACAGAAGTTTTTGGATCATTGCCCATACGGGTGGTTCCCATTTCATGATTGGCATTGCCGGGGAAAGACAGTGTAGCATTGACAACAACATTCTTAAATCCCGCTGCTTCCATTAATTCTTTTGATGTCTTCTTCATATCCTCAAACATGGCCCTCTCATTTTCTTTGAACTCACAGTCGACCGTGATCATCGGCCGGCCCCAATTATCATTTTTGTTTTTGTCAAGTGTAATACGGTTATCTGCATAAGGAAGACATTCACCAAACCCATACATGTTCATTCGCCATGGTCCCGGCACTGTCATTGCCTCTTTTAATTCTTCACCGATACCGGCATTGCCTGCCTGTCGCGGCCGGAATGCGCTGGCACCAAAATGATAACCGCGGAGAAAGCCCGTTGTTTGCTCTTTGATATTTACAAAGCGTGGTATATATAATGGTGTTGGCCGGCGGCCATGCGTCACCCATTCTTCAAAACCATTCACCTCGCCCGATACGCTGAGTCCTTTAAAATGATCCATCAGGTTACGGCCCACCTGGTCGCTTCCATTTCCTAATCCATTGGGAAAACGCGATGATGTTGAATTCAATAATATAGCAGTAGTGGCAACGGTTGAGGCATTGAGAAAAATAATGCGTGCATAAAATTCTTCGGTCTTCTTTCCTGCCTGTCCGGCAGGCAGGGTCTCTGTATCAATGATCTCCACTCCTATCGCTCTCTGTTTCTTTTCATCATATAATATTTTATTCACGAGCGAATGTGGTCTTACAGTTAGATTACCTGTTGCATGAGCAGCAGGCATGGTGCTGGCATTGGTACTAAAGTAGGCACCGAAAGGACAACCACGGTGACAAAGATCTCTTGCCTGGCATTGTCCCCTGCCTTTTACAGGTTGCGTAAGATTAGCAGCTCTGCCCATGATCACTTTGCGGTCATCATATTTTGTTTCTACCTGTTGTTTGAAGAATTT
>JAICGN010000092.1 GCA_025923075.1 Chitinophagaceae bacterium | reverse complement strand
TGTGTTTATTATCTCATACACTACTATGGAGAAAAGCAGCATTGAAGAACCCGTAGTAGCAGAAAATAAAGGGAAAGCAGCTAAGGTGACGAAGGCTAAAGTAAAGAAGAAGCAAAAAGCGAAACCCGCCACAGTTAAGAAACCCAAAGAGAATCCCCAACCAACACGGGTCGAAGAACAGAAAATCACAACGCCTGCAGCTCCTGAGAATTCGACAATAATAAATGTTATTACAAGTAAAGTGAATAATTACGCTCTTCAAAATGACATGTCAACAGAATACTGCTTTTTAGTTGACATGAGTTTGCCCAGTGGCCGTAACCGTTTTTTTATTTATGATCTTAAAAAGAATTCCATTGTTCATGCAGGGCTTGTGTCACATGGAAGTTGTAATGAAACCTTTATGGCACGGCCAAAATTTTCTAACGAGGCAAAAAGCGGCTGCAGTTCTCTTGGAAAATACAAAGTGGGAGAATTCTACACTGGGAAATACGGGAAATCATTCAGACTCCATGGTCTTGATAATTGTAATTCCAATGCGTACAAAAGAGCCGTTGTCATACACGGATATCATTGCGTTCCGGATCAGGAGATCTATCCAAGAGTACTTTGTAACAGCCTGGGCTGTGTAATGGTTTCGTATAAATTTTTTGACAAAATTTCAAAGTTTATCGCGAAAGTGGAAAAACCAATTGTACTGTGGGTTTATCAATAAGCCCCTGATTCTATTTAGGTCGCAGTACAAGCATTGTTTCTTTCTTCTTTTTCAATACCAAATCGCTGCCCCTTACTTCGTAATGGTCGATAGTGCTTAAAGTAGCAAGAAAAGTGTTTTCAAACTCAATATCATTGCAGCTCATTTTGGTACTAACCACATCCGTAAAATGGATTTCGTCTTTATCCAGGGTATAGCTACCGTTGATCTGGTTGCATCCCCCATTTCCTGCAAATCTTTTTTGGGCAATGTCAAAAGTTATATGTGCATCCCTACGGCCTCCGCTTTGCTGCACCGGGACGCCTTTTAATTCAACCACCACCCAATTCTGATTACCCCAGCCTGCGTCTGGCGAAAGTTTGGGGCTGCAGCAGTATGCCGAAATAGCAATCAATGAAACGACTAAATATTTCATACCCATAGTGTTTACTGTGACGAATAATTTGGAATTTTATTACATATAGTATGCCAGTGTACCGGCCGCTGTATCGTAACTCCGATAAGGCCGTTGCTTTTATTTTAAAACGGGCGCACTATTTGGATCAGTGAAAGCTGATATTTAATTTAAATCGTAGCTTCATTTTTCCAAATCATAACAATGAGAAAAGCTTTTGCATATACCGGGATTTTTGGCTGTCCCCAGCAATTAATGCACAGCTTACAGATAGCAAATGGAGGAATTTTATGAATATTCCTGATTCATATGAACCTATTATACATTTCAAAAAGGATACTGCAATACTTACGCTTGCGGCAGATGGAAGCACCATAGAAACAATGATGTATTCCGTCAGTAAAGACAGGTTGCGGCTTACCAAGGTAAGTGGTTTGAGCCCATGCAATGAAGAGACGGGGATTATACTGTATTCAGATCAGGGATGATAAATTGACGATCGCGTCAATTGCGGATGATTGCAAAGAAGCCAAAAACGATTTCTCCAATGAAGAAGACCTGAACAGACTATTCAATTTCTTGCAAGATTTGTAGCCAGCAAAAAAAAATTGATCCGTTAAAGCATAACTGGCACAATTTTCTTACGGTATGCCTACTGTTTAATACTTATTTTTCATAATCGCGTTAAAATAATTTTGTATGAGGTTTTTAAAATCATTTCGCCTTTTAGCGATCTTTTTTTTAATGGCGAATCTATTTGCCAACAATTCAGTACAAGGACAAAGTGATGAAAAAGACGATAAAATTGTAGCCGATGCCAATGAAGCCAGGGCCGATTTCATCAAAACAGATGGCTTGATGAAAAATTTGTTTGATAATTCTTACGGTTATGTAATTTTCCCTAATGTGGGTAAGGGCGCAATAGCTATCGGCGGCGCTGCGGGCAACGGCGCTGTTTTTCAAAACGGTAATTTAATTGGCATGGCAAAAATGACACAAGTGTCTATCGGCTTCCAGTGGGGCGGCCAGGCTTATCGTGAAGTAATATTTTTTGAAACCGAAGCGGACCTTAACCGCTTTAAAGAAAACAAAATTGAATTTTCAGGGCAGGCATCGGCCGTAGCCGCAACAAAAGGTGCAGCTGCCAACGCAAAATATAAAGATGGCGTGATGATATTCTCACAAATAAAAGGGGGATTAATGTATGAAGCCTCTGTTGGAGGACAAAAATTCAAATACAGGCCTTTATAGTATTAACTAAACTGATTTTGAATAAGCCGGTAAAATCACTACCGGCTTATTTTTTACAATCCTATTCCTAAATTTAATTGGCTAAATGCAAAAACATTATGTTAATTTATTATTTTGCCTCAAAGCTCTGATAACAAAAGGGTATGGTTATTGAAAACTAACGGTATATGTTTAAAACAAATGCTCTATTAGTAACCGCTTTATTTGCATGTTGCCTGGATCAAAATGCAGATAACGGATCTCCCATGCATAAACAATCAAACGAAACAATGGTAATTGACGGACCTTACGTATTGTATCGAAACGATTCAGTTTTTGTAAAATACGTTGAAGATAACTCAGGTGTCAAATCTGCAAGAACAGATAGTATGCCGGTAACAATGAAAGATAAAATCATTCTTTCAGTAAATACTGATGAAGCAGGTAAAACATTTAGCGTCGTCCTTAAATCAAAACTGACGAATGAAAAGGCAGAATATAATGGCGTAAAAAATATGCTGGTGATATCGGACATCGAGGGCAATTTCGCTGCACTCAGAAAATTATTACAGGGCAATGGCGTTATTGATGAAAATTTCAATTGGACATTTGAAAAAAACCATCTTGTGCTCACTGGTGATTTTGTGGATCGAGGCGCAACCGTAATGGAGGTTTTATGGCTTATCTATTCGCTTGAAGAAAAAGCAAGAGCAGCAGGCGGACACGTACACTTTATTTTGGGAAATCACGAGATCATGAACATGAGTGGCGATCTTAGGTATGTGCATGAACGTTACAGTCAGCACGCAGCAATAATAAATAAGAATTACATGCAGCTTTTTGGACCCGATGCCGAAATTGGCCGGTGGCTTGCAACCAAGAATATCGCAGAACGGATCGGTGATATTTTATTTACACATGGCGGTATTTCTTCTTATGTAAACAACCTGAAAATACCGCTGAAAGAGATCAACGAGATATCAAGGCCTTTTTACACGGATACAACTTACGAATACAAAGACAGTCGCCTGGGGGTATTGTTTAGCGACTTTGGTCCATTTTGGTACAGGGGCTACTATAAAGACATCCCAAAGGCTACCGCAGCACAAATTGACAGCACCCTGGAATTTTATAATATTCGTCATATAGCGACCGGGCACACAATTGTGGCTGAAAACATCAGCACCCTATACAATGGAAGGATTATCAATACCGATGTCCACCACGCTGATGGGCATTCAGAAGCATTGTTGGTAGAAAAAGGGAAATTTTCAAGAGTAAATGCTGCCGGTGAAAGATTTCCGGTCATTCAATTGAAGACTTCAGATTAAATGAATATTCGCTTTACCATTACATTTTTCTTGATGATGATAAAGCGAATAAAGTTTTAGCTATTCAGGATTACCATCTTTTGTTATCTGCTTTTTTTGGTTTTGCAACCGACACAGACATAGCTCTGCCTTCTACTTCTTTGTTGTTTAATCCGGCAATCGCTTTTTTAGCATCCTCATCGGAGTCCATCTCAACAAAACCAAAACCACGACTGCGGCCAGTCTCACGATCATTAATAACTTTAGCTGACGATACAGAACCGAATTGAGAAAATAATTTGTTTAAGTCTTCATCAGTTGTGTGAAAACTTAAATTCGAAACGTACATGTTCATAAAACAAAAATTTTTAAATAAAAAAATAATACACGTGAAGAAGCTTACAGAAAAAAGTAAAAAGGAGGTTAACTGTTACTGAAGGGAAGAGTAAAAAATTGAACTAACCAAATACTAAATGCAGTAAAACTTTGAATCACTGCGTGAAGATAGTCTTTTAAATCGACAAGGAAGGTTTTAAAATAAACGTATTGCTTGTCCTCATAAAGGAACTTTTTACATACGTGTTTAACAAAGCATTACATCGATATGATAAGGCTTTTTGCACATTTAATTTTATGAAAGAACATTAATAACACGCCCGGTACTCAGTAAAACTTGCCTTCATCTTCTTGAATACGCATGATTTTTGCTGCCCATAAAGTTGCTTTTTATTTCCTGCTTCCATTCCTTCCCGCCTATTGAGTAGTATACGTAAACTCAAAAACCAAAACTATGTCTACAATGCCCCCCGACAAGCTGGCTTCAAAAACTACTATTTTAATTGTCGCCAGTTTTTTTATCTTATCGACCCAGTTAAAAGCCCAAACATTTACTCAACAGGGATTCAGCCAGGTGCTTGTTGCGAATGGCATCAGTAACCCCACTGTAATGGAGTTTGCTCCCGATGGCCGTCTGTTTGTAGCGCAGCAAAACGGCGCATTGCGTATAATTGAAAATGGCGTTCTGTTGGGAACTCCCGCTATCACGTTAAGCGTGAATTCATCAGGGGAACGGGGCTTGCTTGGTATTGCCTTTGATCCTGATTTCAGTAATAATCACTTTATCTATTTGTATTATACGCTTGCATCTGCGGCCAATAATCGTATAAGCAGGTTCACAGTCAATGGTAATACAATTGCATTAAGCAGTGAGTCGGTTGTTCTCAACCTTGATCCTTTAAGCAGTGCAACAAATCATAATGGAGGGACGATTCAATTTGGCCCCGATGGAAAATTATATGTTGGTGTGGGTGAAAATGCAAATACTGCGCACGCTCAAAATTTAGATACTTATCATGGAAAAATTTTACGTATAAACGCCGATGGCAGTGTTCCTGCAGGAAATCCTTTCACAACAGGATCTGCACAAAGGCAAAGAGTGTGGGAATATGGGATGCGAAACCCGTATACGCTGTCCATTCAACCAGGTACCGGTCGCATTTTTGTAAACGATGTGGGACAAAATACCTGGGAAGAAGTAAATGATTGCACAATCGGCGGTCTTAATTATGGTTGGCCAACGGCTGAAGGAATGAGCAGCAATCCCGCTTTTACCAATCCAATCTATGCCTACCAACACGGCCCCGGAGTAGGCTTTGGTTGTGCTATTACGGGGGGAACATTTTTTAATCCTTCTTCAACAACTTATCCGGCCCAATATACGGGGAGGTATTTTTTTCTTGATTTCTGTAATAATTGGATCGATCAACTTACTTTGAGTGGAGGCACAGCTACACGCTCAAACTTTGCTTCTTCAATTGCAGGCAGTCCCGTCGGTATGAACACTGGTCCTGATGGAAATCTTTATTTTCTTTCAAGGGCCAATGGCGCGGTTTATAAAATCACATTTACAGGTTCCTCTGCCCCCGTGATTACTAATCAGCCTCAGAGCCTCACAGTTTCAGAAGGTAACCAGGCAAGTTTTTCTGTTACAGCAAACGGCACTGCTCCGTTAAATTATCAATGGCGAAAAAATTTAGTTAACATTATTGGAGCAACGAATTCAACCTATACTATACCTTCTGTTGCACCCGCAGATGAGGGAAATTATTCTGTTGTAGTGAGTAACAGCGCCGGAACTGTGACGAGTAATAATGCAACATTGACAGTAACTCCCGCAAACCAACTGCCGACCGCAACGATCAATACACCGGGATCAGGCGCCACTTACGCGGGAGGTGACGTAATTAATTTTTCAGGAAGCGGAAGCGACCCGGAAGACGGAAATCTGGGCGCCGCGGCATTTGAATGGTATGTAGTTTTTCATCATGATGCACATACGCATCCCGGACCTACAGCACCGGACGGCGTAACCAATGGATCATTTGATATCACAAATACGGGCGAAACCGCTTCGAATGTTTTTTACAGGTTATACCTTGTTGTTACCGATGCACAGGGTGCAAAGGATACAAGTTTTACTGATATTTTACCGAGGACATCGACCATATCACTCAACACCAATCCGCAGGGGTTGCAAATAACGTTGGATGGACAACCATTCAGTGCCCCTTTAACTGTAACAAGTGTGGAGGGAATATTGAGAACAATTGGAGCTCCATCGCCACAAGGAATTTATACATTCAGCAACTGGAGCCAGGGTGGACCTGCCACACAAACTTTTGCTACCCCTGTCGACGATGTTATTTACACCGCCAATTTTAATGCAACCGGGACAATTTCAACGCTTACACCTGTTGCCGACGCTTATGTTTCCGGAGGCAAAAATGCAAATGCGAATTTTGGTACAGCTGGCGCGCTTATCAATCAAAGAAATTCATCTGTAAATAAGAACTATGAAACGTTCCTGAAATTCGATATTTCAGCTATCAGCACAGATGTTTCCTCTGCGATACTTAGGCTGCATGGAAGATTAAGCAATACGCAAACACCATCGATCCCCGTTGAAGTATATAATGTAACGAACACTTCATGGCTTGAGAACACGATCACATGGAACAATAAGCCAGCTGCTGACGTGGTCAGTCTTGCTACTACAAATATTAACACCACAGCCAATCAATACTATGAATGGGATTTAACATTACTGATTGCCAACGCCAGGGCGGCAGGATCAACCCTTGTTACATTGAAACTATTAAATACTAATACAACGAACAACCAGGTTATATTTAATTCGAAAGAAGCTGCTACCAACAGGCCACAATTGGTGATCACACATTCCGGTTCGTCATTCACCCGAAGTGTAGATCCATTTGAGATTACGAATGAGCAAACAGCCATTATGATTTATCCCAATCCGGCAAAAGGAAGTTTTGTTGTTTATAATTATTCCCGAGCTACTACGCTGAAACTGTATGATATAGCAGGCAAGCTAGTAAAACAACTTCCGTTGGGGGCAAGGGGATTAAAACAAATTCCGGTCGGCAATCTTAAAAACGGTTTGTATTTAATAAGAGTTGAAAATGAAAACGGAATAATCACGAAAAAGCTACTGATCGAAAATTAAATTAAGGTGTAGTAAACCTAACAACCGTCTCGCCTGAACGGGACGGTTGTCATTCTATATCTTTTAGATACTTCCTCATCTATCTAAGGAACAGAGAGCCAGAAAATTTTACTGAAGCAGTGTCAGGAGGATTGCATTCCTCAAATCATCTGCCTTTCTTGAAAGATTACTTTCAACAAACACACCAAGATTAGTGGATATAAAAAGATAAATTTTGTGTGAAGGAATATATAGCAGACCACAACCCGACCCTACTCCACCACCACCATGACCATAAGCTGGCATGCCACCAAGATCAAAATAGCTCATACCCATTCCATAACGATTGTTCCCTTTTTCATCTTTCACAAATGTCATCATCTCTTTCATCGATTCAGCATTCAGCAGTTTCCCTTCCATCAAACCCTTCAAAAATTTTACAGCGTCGGTTGTAGTGCATACAATCCCATCATCTCCCTTGGAAGAAACAACGGTTACCTGCTGAAAAGGCGTGATATTGACAGGCTTGCCAATATTCAATACATCCCAGTAAGATTCTGGCAAATAGAGGTTATTAAGATAGTCATGCCCTTTACCATAATAGCTGTTGTTAAGACCGAGAGGTTGAAAAATATTCTTCTTTATAAAAGCTGAATGATCACCGGTTATAGCATCCCCGATCAGCGAAAGCAAAAGATAATTTGTATTTGTATACAGGTATTTTGTCCCGGGCAAGAATTGAGGTTCGGCACCATCAATGCTTTTCAGACAATCTTCTGATGAAAAATTAGTCAATGGATGAAGAATAACCTGTGATATGAAAGAAGCGTCTGTATTATACTCCGCAACACCCGATGTATGATTCAACAGCATTCTTACTGTAATTTTTTCAGCACCCTTTATATATTTGCTATAAACAAAGGGCAGGTATTTTGTCATTGGGAGATCAAGTTCAATTTTGCCCTGTTCTTTTAGTTGTAATATTTCTACTGCTATGTACATTTTTGAAATACTCTGTATATACTGAAGGTGGCAGTTCTGCATCGGGATTTTCTTTTCCAGATTTGCATATCCATGGGCACTGGCCCACCATCCTTCCGCTTCTGAATACAAGGCGATGGCAGTGCCGGGCAAAGGCGCCGGAGAATAGCTTTGCAAAACTGAATCAAGGACTGCCGCTTTTGAAAAGTTGGTATTAATCTTTATTCCCAGTTCACAGTTGGGGCCGGGTTTTTTAACGGATTGCCCATTTAAAAAGACAGACCCTATAATGAATGCTGCAGAAATTAAAATGTCTTTCATTATTTTTTTTATGCAAAGCAACAATCTTTAAGCCCCTGACACCAAATCCCTGCCGCTCAATTCGGACGAGATGCACCAAAAATAGTCTTGAATAACAGTATAAAATTAAAGATCGGCGCTGAGCTGTAGCAAAACCGGGGTTGAAATGCAGGCATATTTTCAATTATCATCATGTTGAAACCAGCTTTTGAATTTTGCAGCTCTTGTTCTGCTGACCGGAATTGCTTTCGGAAAATTTGCAGGTCCGTTCACTAGCACATCAATTTTACCATCCCCCGTCCTTTTAAAACCGGTTAAGGCATTACGGTGGACGATATATTGACGGTTAAGCCGGAAGAACAATTCCCCGGGCAACATATCTTCAATTTTATCCAATGACTTATCTGGAAAATATTTTTTATTCTGCCATGTAAGCAAAATCGTATACCCATCCTCAACAAAAAAACCTGATATATCTCCAAAAGCAACCAAAATATTCTGATTACCATGCTTTATATTAAACCCTCCTATCCTTAATTTCTTTTCTTCCTGCCGCTGTATTTCCGACTGCTTCCACTCCGCATAATAATGCATGCCGATATAAATGCCATTGATGACGATAAACCAGATAATAAAAATAAAAACATCAAAAAGATAAAAACTAAGCGGCACACCACGCCCTCTTGCAATCCAGCTAACAAGTTCAGTCAGAAGAATAATGATCAGCAAACCAGCTACGGTGGTAACCACCAACTGGATAAGAATTCTTTTCAACGGTTGATGAGCATACGGTAATTTTTTATCCAGGTAGATAACAATGCTGCGGACGGCCCACCAGGCAAGCCAACCCTGCACTGTATCAATTGTATACGTCATAACAAGGAACCAGTTGAACCGGATATTGCTATAAGTGAGATAGTAATTGAAGGCACTGATAAAAGCAATCGCAATAAGAAAAAACTTTACGTCTTTGTATTTGTGTTTGCCCTGCATTCTTAAAAATACAAGGTTACGAAATAATGATTCGCAAAAAAATCACCGCTATACGGTCTGCTTTATGTTGTTTCCATATTAGAAAAACGGAATTATCTTAGTCAGGCTTTGCTTTCGCGGTTATAGGAACTCAAAAAGAAACTACTTTTTCAAGACCCATAAATCAACTGTATGATCTGCACTGGCTGTAGCTATCCATCTACCGTTATGGCTATAGCCAACATCCATCACATCATTGGTATGCGTAGTAAAAGTTTGAAGTAAGACTCCGGTTTCGACATCCCAAAGCCGTGCAGATACACCCGGATTAAATTTTGAATCACCAAATAAGACTTGCAGAAATTCGCCGATCATTGGCTTATCCCTGCCCCCTGTGATCAATCTTTTGTCGTCGGGACTAAATGCAACTGCCTGAACATGCTCAGCAACCTTCATCGTCCTGATAAGTTCTTGTTCAGCCACATTCCAAATTCTTATTGTTTTATCGTCACTGGTGCTGGCTAGCAATTTATCATTATGACTAAAGGCAACATCAACCACTGTTTCTGTATGGTCCTTATTATCCCAAAGCAATTTCCCGTCAGCTACATTCCATAATTTCACAGTAAAGTCAAAACTCGATGAAGCTATTTTTGTTCCATCCCGACTAAACTTTACCGACCATATAACCCGTTTGTGCCCTTGTAGTTTATGTAAAAGTTTCCCCGTTTCAACGTCCCAGAGGTTAACCATTGCGTCGTTACCACCACTCACGATCTTCTTTCCATCCTTATTAAAAGCAACCGTCCACACTGTACCGTCATGTCCTTTGAATTCTTTTATTAGCGCCCCGTCATGGATTCTCCACACTCTTACCGTGGAATCATAGCTTCCGGTAACAACATAGTTGCCGTCATTACTTAAATCCAGATAAGCAATACCCGATGACTGCTTTATCTCGCGAACTATTTCACCGGATGCCCTTTTCCATATTTTTATTGTACTGTCAACACTACTTGTAATTACTAAAGAATCATTTGGACTAAACCTCACCGAAGTGACGATATGCCTGTGTTTATCAAAAACCATTTCAAGTTTGGCAACACCATTATCAACTCTTTCAGATCTATACAATAATTGGTAGTATGCCAGTATCCCTATAATAATTAATACAGGGATCAGCAGGAGCAGTAATTTTCTTCTTCGTTTCTTTTTGATCACGACTGCCATTTTAGATAATTATTATTGTGGAAAAAGCAAGTACCGGTCCAGATTTTACAATCTATCCCGCAACATTTTTAAGTATATCAACCTCTTTCTCTTGTGTAACGGCCAGGTGCGCTAAACATCGATAAATTTAACCCGATTGCTTTATAATTTATGTACTGATTTTAAATAATCATATTGCAGATCCTCATGCAAACCCGCCAGGGCCTTATTTATTCTTTTTAACTGGCCCTCGTACATATTAAGAAGAACAGGATGTTTATTTATTGAAATATTCAATTCTTTCATCAACCCGCAGAAATAGATAAGCAATTCAACTTCTACAACTTCGAGACCGCTGTAACGAATGTATTTCCTCGCTGTCCGAAGAATTTTTCTCAATGTCTTTTTTACAAAGTAAACATTGCTTTTATTAATATCTGCAAATTGCAGAGCCATTGTATCTTTTACACTTTTTATATACGCGGAAGTATCATGAGCTTCAAAAAGTAGATAGGTAAGCAATTCTTTATTTTCTTTTTTAAACCTTGCCAGCCGCAGGCAAAGATCAACAAGGGCCGGAGCCGGTGTATTAACCAGCTCCTGTTTTAATTCATTTATTGATGACGCTTTCATGAGTAGCCCGAAGAAACGATATTTTTTTGGCCTGTGGACTTTTCATTTTCCTGTTTGAAATAAAATTGAGCAACTTTGATCTTATGGAAACAAAAAAAATTTTATTTGCCAATGTTCCCGCGGATGGGCATTTTAATCCAATGACAGGAATAGCGATGGAGCTGAAACGCCAGGGACATGATGTACGATGGTATACGAGCAAAATGTTTGGAGAAAAGCTAAAAAAGCTGGGAATACCTCACTACCCTTTTAAAAAAGCACTTGAAGTAAATCAGTTTAATATCAATGATGTATTTCCTGAAAGAAAAAAATTAAAAGCGGGTGTATCACAACTAAAATTCGATATAAAAAATTTCTTTGTCTATCGGGCACCCGAATATTTTGAAGACATCAGCGAAATAAGACAGGAGTTTGCTTTTGATGTTTTTGTTTGTGATGCCACATTTACCGCCGGGCAACTTGTAAGAAATAAATTAAAAGTGCCGGGAGTTGGCATTGGCATATCACCGGTCATGTCAACTTCCAAAGATTTGCCGCCATACGGACTTGGCTTGACACCCGGGCATTCATTTGCCAGCAGGATTAAACAAAAATTTCTTCGCCTGGTAGCGAAAAATCTTTTGTTTAAAGAATCAACGTCGGAGTACAACAAAATTCTGAAACGATATAACCTACGCGCTGAAAACACAATACTTTTTGATATACCGGTGCTCCGTTCTGATATTTTTTTACAAAGCGGAACACCTGGCTTTGAATACGAAAGATCCGATATGCCGGAAAAATTGAAATTTGTTGGACCGCTGCATGCTTTTAAAAATGTGGAACAAAAGGATCCGATAGCTGACGGATTCAATTACCCCTGGCAGGACAAATTGAACAAATACAGGAAGAACATCCTTATCAGCCAGGGCACTTTTGAACCTGATCACTCAAAACTGATCATTCCAGCATTGGAAGCACTTAAGAGTGAGGATTACCTGCTAGTTGTTGCTACAGGACATCATTACACCGAGGTGCTAAGAGGAAAATACAACCAGGATAATATTATCATCGAAGATTTTATCGATTTTGCTTTTATCATGCCACGAACAGACCTTTATATAACCAATGGTGGTTATGGAGGAACGCTTATAGCAATTGATCATGGATTGCCAATGATAGCGGCAGGAATCAATGAAGGGAAAAATGAGATCTGCGCCCGAATCGGTTATTTTAAGCTCGGCATAAACTTGCATACCGAAAAACCAGGTTCAGAAAAAATAAAAAAAGCAGTAAGGGAAATCTTTTCCAACCCGGTGTACAAACAAAATGCAGAAAAGCTCAGGGATGAATTCAGAAGTTATGATACCAATAAATTATCTGCGGACCTCATATTAAATGTGACTAAGGATTAAGGAGAACGCTTGTTATGCAGGGCCGTCTTTCGGTATCTTTAGGTTTAACTTCATTTCATCGATATCAAGTCCCCGCTCCACCCGCTTGATAGCAGCATCACTGAACTCTCCTTCCTTATGCATTTTTACAAGTAATTCTCTTTGAAATTTGCTGACCTCTAATTTGGCCTTTGTAAGATCATCTGGTGGGGCTGCACGCGGTTTCGCATCACCTTGTTTTGCCTTTTTGTGAAGCTGCACCTCCTTTGTCAGGTCGTTGATCAGCAGTTCATATTTTTCCCGTAACTGTTCCCGGGATTTATTTTTCATGTCTACCGGTAGTTCATTATCAATATAATTAAGCGTACTTATAGCAAGCGATAGTTGAAGTTCTTTTTCTTCTGCAGCGGTAGTATCCTGCGGCTTTATTTTTAGCCAGCGTATAAGTAGCGGTAATGACAGTCCCTGGACTACCAGCGTTACAAAAATCACAACAAAAGCAAGAAATATAATAGAATGTCTTTTTGGAAAAGGAGTTCCATCTTCTAAGAACAAGGGTAAAGCGAGCGCTGCCGCCAAGGATATAACGCCTCTTGTTCCGGTCCATGCTACAACCAATACATTTTTCCAGGTATCGTCCTCTTTAATCTCGACACCAGGAACACCGGGAGTTTTTTTCTTAAAAAATTTTCCCCAACCCGTTCCTGTAAAAACCCAAATGATGCGGACCACAATAGTGACAAGACTGATCAGCAAACCATAACCAAGTATTTGGATGAAGGGATAATTGCCAAGGCCTTTAATAATGGAAGGTAATTGCAGACCGATAAGTATGAAGACAAATCCGTGCAATAAGAAGATCAGTGTATCCCACAAACCTCTTATCCTTATTCTGGCCTGGTAAGAAAATACTTCGGGCGACCGCCACGATATGACAAGCCCGGTACTTACAACGGCTAACACACCGGACATGTGAACTTCCTCTGCCGTCAAATAAGATACAAATGGAGCCAGAAGTGTCAGGCTTGTTTCAACGACAGGATTACTTGTTATTTTTTTATATGCCAGCACAAACAAGTATCCTATTACAATTCCGATAAGAATACCCGCTCCAGCTACTAATAAAAACTGAAGACCAGCTTTCCAAAACACAAAAGTTCCGGTCGTTACCGCCATTACTGCATAGCGGTATGCGATCAAAGCAGACGCATCATTTACAAGGCTCTCTCCTTCCAATATTGTGATCACTTTTTTATTGAGACCTAACCCTTTTATAATACCAGATGCGGCGACTGCATCGGGAGGAGAAACCACGGCCCCTAATACAAAAGCCAGCGGCCAGCTAAATCCCGGAATGAAATAATGCGCGGCGATAGCCACAGCTAGCGTGGTAAAAAAAACAAGAGTGATGGCTAAGGTTGAAATAGGCCTTATCAATGTTCTGAATTCATGCCAGGAGGTCTTGGAAGCTGCATCATATAAAAGCGGGGGAAGTATAATTAAAAAAACGATATCCGGATCTAATGCCAGGTCTGGCAATTGAGGAACGAAGCCAATAATCAAACCGGCAGCTACTAATAAAATGGGGAAGGGAAATTTTCTTCTGTTAACAATTGCTGTCAGGCTGATCAGTATCGCCATAATAAAGACAACAATTTTAAAATTCTCCATAGGCTCCCAATCTACGGAAAACATGAGAATTTGGGCAATTATAACTGGCGTTATAACTTAATACAAAGTGTTATGCGTGAGATTTCGGTGAATCGTTGCAAGACGCATAAATTCACTTACCCAACTGTCAAGTGCTGCTTTTATTAGGAAAAACCATAAGTAAGTTTCCAATATAGCAACCCCTGATCTTTTACTATTTTACGCAGCAAATCCATCCCGTGAAAAAAGCTGTTTATTGCTTTGTTTTTTGTTTATGTCTTCAAAACTTGTCCGCGCAGCCGGCAATCGATACAACACATAATGATACGGCGCGTCTTGTCCCCCAAAAGGAAAATATCATTACATCATCCACCGTCATAAAGGTGGAAAACATGGGCGCACTTGTAAATACTCAACTTTCCGAATTAAGACCGACGATATCCGCAGATGGTAACTTATTATTTTTTATTCGTCAAAATCATCCGCACAATACGAATTTTAATACCGTTCCCAACTCACAGGATATTTGGTTTACCATGCGGGACAGTTCCGGAACATGGAGCAAAGCAGTACATCTTGGCTACCCACTTAACACTGCTTATTATAATTCTGTATTCTGGATATCTCCTGATAACAACAGGATATTGATTAGGGGCGCTTTTGTCAATGGAGATTATGCCGGCAACGGTGTAAGCATGTGCTGGTTGCAGGAAGACGGATATTGGAGCAAACCCGAAGCATTGCTGATAAGAAATTATGCAAAGTATGACAGGGGCTTGAGATCAGGAGCGACGATGGCGCATGACGGTAAAACACTTTTGCTTTACATGTCACCCGAGAAAGGAAGTCCACTCAATGATATTTATGTTAGTCTTCTACTACCAGATGGAACATGGGCAGAACCAAAATCACTTGGGAAAAAGATCAATCTTCCAAACAATGATGAAATGACTCCTTATCTGGCATCAGATGGCGAAACACTTTACTTTAGCAGCGATCGGCCCGGGGGACTTGGCGACAATGACATCTGGATGACCAGGCGGCTTGATAAGACCTGGCAAAAATGGAGCGATCCTGTTAATCTCGGCAGTCCCATAAACACTCCTGAATGGGATGCGTTCTTTACGCTGGATGCAGGGGGAGAATATGCATACTTAACAAACAGTGAAGGTGGGTTTGGTGAGTCTGATATTGTAAAAGTGAAACTGCTGGAAAAAGAAAGACCGAAACCGATCGTAATGGTAACGGGAAACGTTTACAATGCGAAAACAAAAATGCCTTTATGCGCTTCGCTGATTTACGAAACCCTGCCTGATGGTACAGAAGCAGGTAATGGAATATCAAGTGCAATAGATGGTTCCTTTAAGATCGTGTTACCATATGATAAAAATTATTTGATAAGAGCAACAGCTGATAAATTTTTTGCCCAATCGGAAAATTTGAACCTCGATTCGCTGGTAAAGGTCGGTTATAAAGAAATCCACAAAGACCTTTATCTCGTGCCTATCGAGATCGGTCAGGTAGTAAGATTAAATAATGTATTTTTTGATTTTGATAAATGGGATCTGAGACCCGAATCATTTGTGGAACTTGACAGGGTAGTAAAATTGCTGCAGGATAATCCTGCTATCGAGATTGAAATGAGTGCGCATACTGACAGCTACGGCTCGGATGACTATAATTTTAAACTGAGTGATAACCGGGCAAGATCGGTAATGGAATATATCCTTTCTAAAGAGATTAGTCCAAGCCGTATCATATCACATGGATATGGGGAAACAGTACCGGTTGCCCCTAACGATACACCGGAAAACCGTCAACTGAACCGGAGAGTAGAGTTTAAGATCCTGAAGAATTAAAGCGTCAGCGATTTGAAATGTTCAATCACACCGATATCATAACAACTGGAGCATTTTTCAGCGCAATTGTTAGGATACAGTGAAGCCAAATTCGAACGCAAATAGAGAATTTTAAACCAACTCATCGAAACACTCACAAGCACTTAATTAAACCGTTAGATCTGCCGTAGCGGGACTGATCGTTCCAAACACCTCAAGTATGTAATTTGCCGGAAAATCACCACGCCTTGCATGTTCCCGAACAAGTTCTTCGTTCTCGGATTTGTAAACGCACCAAATATTGTCGCTTGTGATATAGCTATGCAGCCATTGAATCTGTTCGGAGCCCATTTCCCTGAGTACATTACAGGATCGTTGAGATAAAGCCTTGCGGTCTGCAGCTGTAAAGTTCCCGGCCCCGGGAACATTTCGTTGAATAAGATAGGTTTTCATTTCAAAAAAAATTTAAGAGTTGCTAATGGGTTAAAATTAGTATCAACAACCGACGACAGGCTATAACAAATCATTCAATCAATGGTAAGTCACCTAAAACAAATCGGTCAATAACTGCTAAAAATTATTCACAAGGGGAAGAAGGTCTTAATGCAACATATCAATATAGGCTATCGGGAGTAGGCCGTATTTTTTCTTGAAACACTTTGTAAAATAGGAAGGACTGGTAAATCCCGAGTCAAATGTTATTTGCGAAATGGTATAATGCTGTTTCTTCATTAGCTCTTTTGCTTTTTCAAGCCTGAATTCCTTCAAAAGTATATTGCAGGACATTCCTGTCAGTGCAGTTGTCTTCCTGTACAGTTGCGATTGACTCATCGCCATGGCCTGGCAATATTCAGGAATATCAAACTCAGCATCTTGCCATTTCTCTTCCAGTTTGTTAAACAACAACTGCAGCAGCAATTCGTCCTGCGGGGATAAGAAAAGTAAACTATTCGCCGTGTTATGAAAATGGTCTTTAATTACCAATTCTTTTACATTGGAGGCGACGGCTATTTGCGAACCATTAGAAATAGCACAGAGATAGTTGGCGAGCTGTATGGCATCGCCGAAGAGCTTGTTGCTTTTTTCAATGGGTTCACCACCGTTGATTGCCATTTTTAACCCAAGTATGGTCGTATCAATGAGCGACATGTCTTTTTTTATTGCCAATGCACAGGCTACTGCGTTGGCAGCTGAAGTAAAAGAGATAATGAATCCATCGCCCCCATGTTCTACGTCACTCCCCCGATGCAATAAAAGATTTTTCCTGATTGTCTCGTTATGCCGGATTAATAATTCATTTGTTTTCTCAAAGCCAAGCTGATGCTGCAACAAAACCGGATCGGTCATTTTCGTCAACAGCAAAATACGGAATGAAGGATCGCTAAACACTTTCAAATCATTTTCTGCAGTTTTTATTTCCTCGGGATCATATATGCGGCCCAAAAAAGATGCTACAACCGAGCTGCTCACTTCGATGATCTTGTTCGGAATTAATCCATGGGCCTTGTTATGCATTTCTTTAACAGCATCTTTATCTGGAGCCTCAATCAGGCAAAAGATCGTTTCCCTTTCTTCATCTATCCAATATGTCATGCAAGTACAACCATATTCTTGTTGGTGAAGGAGGTCTTTACGGTGAGCTTCTGCGACATCCTTTGCTTTTACACCCGGAACATTATGAACATCCATATAGATAGGCATGGCTGCTTGCTTAAAGCTTATGAAGATAATAATTTTTACTTTTTATTTATCTTGGGTCACGGTGTCTTAAAATAAATTCTTCAATCTGTTATTGATTAACATTTATTAGTTTTAGAAAAAAAGTTACATGACAACTAAAGAAATTGCTTATCGCCTTGTTGAGCTGAGCCGAAAAGGTGATTTCGAGAAGGCACAGAAAGAATTATTTTCAGATAATGCCGTAAGCATGGAACCTTATGCAACACCCGCTTTTGAAAAAGAAACAAAAGGTTTGAAAGCCATTAAAGAAAAAGGTGACAAATGGAATTCTATGGTTCAGCAAATGAATTCTCTTATCGTTTCCGACCCCTTGGTGGCATCTAATTCATTTGCCTGTACAATGCAAATGAATGTAATTATAAAAGATCTCGGTCAGCTAGATATCAACGAGCTCTGTGTTTACCAGGTTAAAGATGGAGAGATCATTTCAGAACAGTTCTACATGTAAGTTTTCTCGGGAAAGAAATTTATTTTTTATCCGAAACGGCATTCACTAAACGCCTGATCGCTTCTGTTACCTGTAACGATGGATTACCTCCTATAATATTCCAGCCGGTGAAGACAGCAACAATATCATACTCAGGAATAATAATTGGCCACTGGCCACCAAAGCCTGATCCGGCCCATACACAGTTCCGATTATCATTACCATATTCATAAAGCCACCATTTGTATCCGTACTTCACTGCCCGTCCAACGGTGATCGCCGGAGTTACCGATGCCTTTACCCATTCGGCAGTGACAAGCTGTTTGCCATTCCAGTTCCCGTCTTTTAAATACAGGTAATAAAT
>JAICGN010000091.1 GCA_025923075.1 Chitinophagaceae bacterium | reverse complement strand
TACATCATGCCAGGGAATGTGGAGTGAGTCACAGTCTTTTTTCCAGTAATTAATTTTCCATGCAGGACTGGAGCCATCAAAAACAACCTGTTTTACCAAAAATGTTTCGTTAAGTTTATTAAAATAGAGTTTGGGGTTGTCTGAAACCAGCAAAAGATCAACAGGGATCTTATTTTCGAGGGGAGAGAAATATTTTGTTTCATTAATCAAGAATATTTTTTTGTTATTATAGACAAGTATGTTGTCCTGGTGCCGGTAGTCATCAAAACCCGCAGCGGGTTCTATCCGATTCAGCACTCTTGAGGGATTTAAATGAAAGTTTTGCACAAAATCGTCAGCAAGCAGATCAGGGTCGCCGACAAATAAATATTTTCTTCCGTCAATAAGATCCATAGCTTGTTTCTGAGCGACATTATAAACGATCAGTTGCTGCCTGTTATCTGCCTGTATAAATGAAACTGTACGCAATACAACAAAACCAAGTAGCGCACCCAATGCATATTTAAATCCTGTTTTTCTTTTCTCCATCAGCCAAAAGCCCAATCCCGCTGCCGCTACTAACAATAAAATTGTTTGAACAATTGAAATTTGAAGACCATCCCACAAAGAAAACGGCAGCTTCTCAATGCACTCGATGTACGAATTCATGATCCAGATAAGCCAGGATATAATTTTACCAATAAACACTGCGATCGGAGGAATGAATGAAACGATGCATAATAATATTTCATCAAGGAGAATGAAACTTGATAGTGGCACAGCTAAAAAATTTGTCAATAAAAAATTAGCAGGAAACTGGTGGAAATGGTAAATAGCGATTGGTATTGTAAGAATTTGCGCGGCAAGTGTCACGGCATTCATTTTCCATAGGAGATCCAACGCTTTATTCTTAATGTAAAACCAATGATAGATCGGCTGCATGAAAATGACTATGCTTAATACGGCTGCATATGATAACTGGAAGCCAACATCCCAAAGCCAGTATGGGTTAATGCATAACAGCAAGAATGCCGACAAGGCAAGCGAATTATAAATCGATGATTTTCTTTCCAGGGAATCTCCGAGCACAAGACAAGTAAACATAACCGCGGAACGAAGAACCGATGGCTGTGCGCCCGCTAATAAACCGAATAACCACAAACCGGCAAGAATAAGAACTGGTCTTAACCACCTTAATTTTCTTTTTTGTAAAGGCTTAAACAACCATGTCAGCAGCCAGTAAATCAAACCAAGATGCAAACCTGAAATGGCGATAACATGCACTACGCCTGTATTACTGTAAGACTGTACGAGTGTTTTATCCAGGTCATCTTTATAGCCGATCAATAGTGCTTCAGCTAAGCCCAGTTCTTTTTCTCCTTTTATATTGTTTCGAAGTATGCTTAATACTTTTGAACGGTTTATATTAATGAACTCGGTAACAAATTTTTTACTTGTTGTGGGTAAGATCTCAAGTTCATTGTCTTTCAGATAAGCCTGGTGAGTAATTCCCTGGAACAATGAATATCTTTTATAATCAAACCCACCAGGATTACCGGAATTTTTTATCTCCTGCAATGGTTTGCCAATCACTAATTGAGAACCATAATAAAGGTTTAATAATGTGCTGTCTTTTTTAAAGTAGAGGATTATTTTCCCTTTCGTTTTTATAAACTCATCGTTGCGTAAAACGAGATCGACGGATGCATTTGCTTTATATGACTTTGTTTTTTCTACAGGATCTTCAAGCAGTGTAACGATCAAGGGATTTTCATTTGTATAATTTCTGCCAAACCAGTTATCGGCATGCTGAATGTTTTTATACCATGCCAGCAATCCGCCAATGGCTATGAAAGCGCCCGTAATCGCCAGGCCCCCTATTATTGAAAGTTTATATCGCTCAAAAAAAGGAATAAAGAAAAATGATATTGTAATGATCGAGGAACCGGTTAATAATATCCATAACGCTGCGGGCTGAAATTGCAAATACCACTGTAGAATAATTCCGGCGGTCATCGGAATAAGAAACCGAATAAATGGCGCTTTTTTCCAAATATGAATAACTGGCAATGCCATTCATAAAAGGTAAGACAGCTTCCGGATTTTTTCAAGGCTACTTTGTGGGAATTTTGTCGTGAAAAGTCAGACGTCAAACGTGAGATGTCTCACTTCTCACGTTTGACGTCTCACGATCATGAAAGTATCTTCTTCACATACGCCACCTGCCCGAGGTGATAAATATTATGTTGTATCAATCCATTAAGCATATAGCGGAAATTAAACTTACGAAGTGGAACTACATCTCCTAAAAAACTATCATCCGTTTTCTGTTTGAGTATTTCTATGATTTTATTATGTGTTGCTTTCAGTTGCTCCAATCCTTTTTTCCACGTATGCGTTTTTGGATCGATCTCCCGCCAGTCATTGGCTTCAATCGCTTTCATTTCGTCAGCGCTTCTTTTTTCAAGACTGCCAAGTGCAAACTCGGCCCATGTGTTCATATGCCAGAGTAAATCGATCATTGAATGTTCAGTGCCATTTGGTTTTGTATGCACTTTTGATTCGTCTGCTTCCCCCAGTATTTCATATACGGCCCGGCCAAACCATGGCTGGCCGCTTAACGTGTCTTCAAAACTTTTAATGATGGCTTGGGTTTGTTTATCCATGATATAAAGGTTAAAAGATTAATTTCGTCACTATTGTTTTTCTTTCAGCAACAGGCAAATTAAAATTTTTGTATGAAATATTGGGTTACAAACTTTCTATTGATCTTTTCCCTGGTAATACATGCACAGAACAGCAATGCACAATCTGAATTCCTGGTCAAGCCTTATCTCCAACTTGGTAAAAAAGCCTCGGTTAAATCAATACAGTTACTTTGGCATGCTGCGGTTTCGAATGATGTGTGGCTTGCAGAGTATAAAAACAAGGGCGAAGCTGATTGGAGAAAATCCGAAGAGCAAACTTCGTCAACGATAGCGGTACCTAATATTCCTCCGTTTAAAGTCTTCAGTACGACTTTTAATTCACTAAAACCTGGCAGCAGTTTTCAGTATCGGGTTTCGAAAAATGGTAATGTGGTTTTTAGTAGTGAAGGAAAGGCATTAAAATCGCCAGAGCAATCTTATCGTATAGCGGTTTCCGGCGATATAGGGGCCGGTACGAACACGGCCAAAAGAATTGCGTATGAAATCTACAAAACAAAACCGGATTTGGTGGCTATAGCTGGTGATATTGTTTATAACCGGGGACTGATCTCGGAATACACTACCAAATTCTGGCCGGTATATAATAAAGACGATGTCGATACCCTCGGTGCTCCGCTGATGCGATCGATACCTTTCGTGGCTGCAGTTGGTAATCACGATGCGGCAACCAGGGACCTGGACCGTTTTCCAGATGCATTGGCCTATTATCATTTTTGGGATCAACCTGTAAACGGTCCAACGGGTAAAGAGGGTGGCGCACTTTTACCGGTTTTAGTCGGGTCAGATGCAAATAAAAAAGCATTTTATGATGGCGCAGGAGAAAAGTATCCACGCATGACAAACTTTTCTTTTGATCATGGTAATGCCCATTGGACAATCATCGATTCCAATCCTTATGTGGATTGGAGTGATTCTACTTTGCGTGATTGGTTGGCAAAAGATCTTGCAGCCGCAGCAAATGCCACATGGCGTTTTGTACTGTATCACCATCCTTGCTTTAATTCTTCAAGAGCCCATTATGAGCAGCAACAAATGCGTTTGATCGCTCCAATTCTTGAAAAAGGAAAAGTGGATATCGTATTTGCGGGTCATGTACATAATTACCAAAGAACATATCCTTTGACATTTAAACCTGATAATTTAGGGAATCAGTTAGTGGCCGGAGCAAATAATATCCGGATCGGAAAAACGGTAAACGGCCGCTGGACATTGGATAAAAGCTTCAATGGAAAACGTAATACAAAACCGAACGGCGTTATTTATATAACAACCGGTGCAGGCGGCCAGGGTTTATATAATCCTGAGCAGACAAAGGATAAGGACAGCTGGCAAAAATTCACCGTTAAGTTTGAATCAAGGGTTCATTCTTTTACTATAATGGATGTAACGGGAAATGAATTAGTACTTCGGCAAGTTGATATAAATGGTAAAGAAGTTGACAGGTTGAAAATCACGAAGTGATATTATTCCAAACTTTTGATAATGTATTGGGTTTCTTTATTGATGATATTAAATCTTTAGTTGGCTTACTTTTTCTGACAATAGTTGTCGATCATATTATCTGCCTGATCTTTATCAAAATTGGTTGAAGCAGCTTGTTTTGCCATTATGAAAGCCTCACATGCTTTATCGTTTTCTCCATTTTTGATCCAAAGCATTCCTTGCCAAAGAAGGGAATTGCTTTTCTGGTAATTAATGTCAATCAATGCTTGAAAATCATTAAAAGAGCTTTTAATGCTATCCATATAATACTTTGCGATGGCTCCTTCTAATAATGCATCATTGTATGGCACCCACATTTGGTCTACTTCGCTAGCAAATGGGGAATTTGGATTGGGTATAAAAATAAGGCCTCGGCGTGTAGGGTGTAATGACATTATTTTATTAAAATCCGCAAGGGCCTTGTCATAATTTTTTGTCTTCAGATAAGTGAGTCCTCTATTAAAATAGGCCAACTGAATTCTATTGTTGCGCTTGATTATTTTTGTATAGATATCAATGGCCTTATCGTGTTTTCCTTTCTTATCCAGTTCATTTGCCTTGTCCAGCAAAGTTTCATTTGATTGCTTGCAGGAAGTGATAAGAAAAAAGAAGATTAAAGAAATAAAAACTGATCTCCGATTCATAGTTTTGCTTTCTTCATAAATTTACAAAGAAACTTTTCCAAAATGAAAAGGGCTACATCAGCAACCCTTTCTTCAAAAATCTTTTCAATCTTGTAAATCCTGGTTTATTTACTGAGGTACATACTTCTATCCTTATATAGCTGCCTGAAATAAGGATCTCTCAGATTTTTTATAAATCGTATCGCTTCCCCTGTAGATTTCATTTCAGGGCCAAGCTCCCTGCTTACTCCGGGAAATTTATTAAAGCTGAACACCGGTTCTTTGATGGCAAAGCCATCAAGATGTTTTTCCTCCGGTATATCGGCAACTTTCATTTCACCCAGCATTACTTTAGTAGCATAGTTCAGGTAAGGTTTGTTATATGCCTTTGCAATAAACGGAGTTGTTCTTGATGCACGGGGATTGGCTTCTATCACATATACTTTCGTTTCCTTAATAGCAAACTGAATATTGATAAGCCCCTTTACTTTTAATTCAAGCGCAATCTTTTTGGCATAGTCAACCATATCCTGAAGTTCAAGCGGACTGAGATTAAATGCAGGCAGAACAGCATTGCTATCGCCGCTATGAATGCCTGCCGGTTCAATATGCTCCATAATGCCCATTACATGAAATTTCTCACCATCACATATCGCATCTATCTCAGCTTCCTGGCAACGATCGAGGAAATGGTCAACCAAAATTTTATTTCCGGGAATATGTTTTAATAAACTTACCACTGCTTTTTCCAGCTCATCATCATTGATGACGATCCGCATCCTTTGCCCGCCGAGTACATAAGAAGGACGAACAAGCACAGGGTAACCAACTTTATTGGCAACAACTATCGCTTCATCCACAGTCCATGCTGTACCATAATTTGGATAAGGAATATCCAACGCTTTTAGCATATCAGAAAAACGGCCGCGATCTTCGGCAATATCCATGTTATCATAAGAGGTCCCGATAATCTTGACCCCCTTTTTATGAAGTTTTTCAGCAAGCTTTAATGCAGTTTGTCCGCCAAGCTGAACAATAACCCCATCCGGCCTTTCATGTTCAATGATTTCCCAGATATGTTCCCAATAAACCGGTTCAAAGTAAAGTTTATCAGCCATATCAAAATCAGTGGAAACTGTTTCAGGATTGCAGTTGATCATGATTGATTCGTAACCACATTCTTTTATAGCAAGCAAACCATGCACACAGCAATAATCGAATTCGATCCCCTGCCCGATGCGATTGGGCCCTGAGCCAAGCACAATAATTTTTTTCTTATCACTGCGTTTGCTTTCATTCTCTCCGCCTCTCTCAAAAGTTGAATAGAAGTATGGAGTTTTGGCTTCAAATTCCGCGCTGCAGGTATCCACCATTTTAAAGACACGGGTAATACCATGCTTTTTTCGTAATTCATATATTTCATCTTCTGTTCCGTCGTTCATGATTCGGCAGAGTTGCTCGTCGCTAAAGCCCATTGTTTTTGATTCACGCAACAAATCAACCGGAAGCGACTTCATCTTGTATTTCCTGATCTCAACTTCAAGATTGCAGATCTTTTGTATTTCATAGATAAACCAACGATCAATGCCATTGGTAGCTTTCGAGATTGTATTCACACTCACACCCATCATCAAAGCATCTTTGATGCGGAAGATGCGATCCCATTTCGGTACTTTGATATGCTCAAGAATATCTTCAGCATGCATCAGGCTTTTCCCATAGTAACCCAAACCAACCGCATTGTTCTCCAAACTTTGACAAGCTTTTTGTACCGCTTCAGCAAAACTTCTTCCGATTGCCATTACTTCACCCACACTCTTCATTTGTAAACCTAGTGTGTCATTAGCCCCTTTGAACTTATCAAAATTCCAGCGGGGAATCTTTACGATCACATAATCAAGTGCTGGTTCAAAAAACGCTGAAGTTGTTTTGGTAATTTGATTCTCCAATTCATCAAGGTTATAACCAATGGCGAGTTTAGCAGCGATCTTAGCGATCGGGTAACCTGTCGCTTTTGATGCCAGTGCAGATGAGCGGCTAACTCTCGGATTAATTTCTATCGCAATTATTTCTTCGGTCTCCGGATTCAATGCAAACTGCACATTACAACCGCCCGCAAAATTCCCAAGATCACGCATCATTTTTATTGCCGTATTTCTCATCAGCTGCATGGCCGTATCACTTAATGTCATTGCAGGGGCCACTGTTATGGAATCACCCGTATGCACTCCCATTGGGTCAAAATTCTCCACACTGCAAATGATACAGACATTGTCAGCAGCATCACGCAGAAGTTCCAGTTCAAATTCTTTCCAGCCTAATACGGCTTTTTCTACTAACACTTCATGAATTGGAGATGCTTCCAATCCCCGATTTAATGCTTCATCCAAGAAATCCTTGTTGAGAACAAAACCGCCCCCGGTGCCACCTAATGTGAATGAAGGGCGGATCACAAGTGGAAATCCGATCTCCTGTGCAAATTCTTTTCCTTCTAGATGTGAATTGGCCGTCTTGGCAGGAGCCACAGGTACCCCAAGCCGGATCATCCACTGGCGGAATTTTTCCCTGTCTTCCGCCTTATCAATCGCTTTTATATCTACACCGATCAATCTTACATTATACTGTTTCCATAAACCAAGATCTTCAGCTTCTTTTGCTAGGTTCAGGGCGGTTTGGCCACCCATAGTTGGTAATACAGCATCAATCTGATTTTCCTGCAGAATTTGTTCAATGCTCTCAACTGTTAGTGGCAAAAGATACACACGATCAGCCATCATGGGGTCGGTCATAATGGTAGCAGGGTTGCTGTTGATAAGAATTACTTTAATCCCTTCTTCTCTTAAACTTCTTGCTGCTTGTGTACCGGAATAATCGAACTCACATGCCTGGCCAATAATGATGGGACCAGAGCCAATAATTAATACAGATTTAATCGAAGGATCTTTTGGCATTTTTGGGTTTTAATTTAATAACAAGCAACCGTAAGGACATAAAAAAACCGGGTTTATACCCGGGGTGCAAAAGTAAGGGAATCGGAGATTTAGTGTACGGCTATTCTAAATATATTTTATGTAGCTGATAAACTCTCAATTCTTATGATAGGAAGCAATTTCATAATCATCGAGGATCACTTCATTCGGATTTTCGGGCTTCAGTTTCTTTTCGTCGCGGGTTTTCATTTTACTGATCCAGCGGGAACGGGCATCCTGCCCTTTTACTGCGCCGACAAATAATCCGCCGACAACAATCGCTGCAATAAAAATTCTGTGGTTAATTTGTTTCATCTGTCAAAGGTTTATGGTATTCTGTGGTCTACGGGAAAATTCATTCACTGGTTTCCACAAGCGCTACCTTTCGGTATGTTGGAGATTGGCTTACAACTCTAAGACAAATGGCGTTCCAAATTTGTTGCATAATGAAAATAAAAAAATCCAATTAATTCCACATACGTGAAAATAATTGGACTCACCGAGATCTCTTTCACTAATTGTTAATTGAAATGTTTATGATATAGCTTCCTTCTGCAAACATTTCCAGCTCAACTTCTTCTTTTTGCATCTGTAATTTTACCCTAAAAGGAAATAAGACATCCTGGTAAGTAGTTTCTGTACTTTTATAATGAGTTTCAAGGCTGTTCTGCCGCTGATAACTTCCTTTTAACAATACCAGATTGTCAACTTTGTATTGTGGCATTTGACCGCCAAGACCGGTAACCCCTCCAGTGGTGTTGGTTATAATTACTTTGACACGATACAATTTATCGGGAGTGAATTCAACTTCAACATTTCTTACAGATCCTGTTTTGGAATAGACTATCCAGGGCTTTTCATTTGGACCGATGTAGACATCTTTTTTCCAATACCCTTCTACAATACTATCCTGGGCGCCTTGTCTTTTAAAAGTGATGATGCCTTTCCCTTCCCTCAATCCCTTTACATACTTACCTTCAAAAACATTTTTATTACTCCATGTGTATGTCCCCTGTCCGTCTGGAAGCCCATTCTTAAAATCTCCCTCATATGTATCCATACCAATTGCTTTACCTTTTCCATGGGCTTTATTTTTTTTACAATCGCCGGTATAGGTTCCTTTTAAAGATTCTCTATCTACTTCGCAGGTTTGGCTATAGGCGCAAAAGGATAAAAAAAGCAAAAGGATGGTCACTGCTTTTGCTTTTACAAGACTAGTTTTGGACATGATGGTCGTTATTTAGCCCGAATTTAGGCAATGATTAAAACAGTTACGGCAAGGTTTGTGTTAATTTGCTCCCTGAATGAATAAAGGCAAGTTTTATATACGGCACGCTGCATTGAGTCTATTACTCATATCGTGTTTAAATGCTGAAAGTCAAACTGCTGGCAGTATGAAGTATCCACAGGGCTATTTTGGTAACCCTCTACGGATTCCAATGTCGCTTTCTGCGAATTTTGGGGAATTACGACCTAATCACTGGCACATGGGACTCGATCTTCGAACAGAGCAAAAAGAAAATCACCCGGTACTTGCTTCAGCAGATGGTTATGTGGCGCATATAGGCATCAGGCCATCAAGTTTTGGAAAATTTATCATTATCAATCATCCGAATGGATATTCTACGTTGTATGCCCACCTGAATAAGTTTTATCCTGAGCTGGAAAAATATGTAAGGGAGAAACAAAAAGAAAAAGAATCCTGGGCAATCGAGTTGGATTTTTCTGAAGATGATTTCAAAGTAAAGAAAGGTAAAGAGATCGGTAAAAGCGGTAACACTGGCGGCTCCCAGGGTCCCCATTTGCATTTTGAAATCAGAGAGACGGAAACTGACAGGAGTCTTAACCCGTTACTGTTCGGCATGCCGGTGCGCGATGATGTTCCTCCGGCTTTGTTCAGGCTTGCGATGTATGACCGAAGTATAAGTACTTACGCCCAAACTCCAACACTATTTCCGTTAAAGAAGAGTGACAACGGGTATATTATTCCTAAAATGCCCGTGTTGAAAACAGGTTTTAATACATTAAGTTTCGCCATCCAGGCTGTCGATAAATTCCCCGGTTCGCAGAACTCCAACGGGATCTATACTGCAAGGATTTTTAAAGATGACGAACGGATCGCAGAATTTGTTCTTGACCAAATTAATTATAGCGAATCGGAATATATCAATGCCCAGATAGATTATCGTTTTTACAAAGCAGGTAGAGGCTATCTTCAGCACATCTCGCCATTGCCAGCAACAGAAGGAAACGTTTATCATATGTATAATGACGACGGACTGATTCGCCTGAGTGATACATTGCCACACAGGATCACTATTCAGGTAGGAGATGCAAATGATAATTTTTCAAGCATCAATTTCCTGCTTCAGTTTAAAGGTGGCGTTGATACAAGGAGGCCGGTAAGCAGCGCTGATAACAATTTTGTTCCCGGCTATGTAAATATTTTTGAAAAAGCAGATTTTGAAGCTTACCTGCCGGAAGCATGTATATACGATACTATGCAACCAATTTATTACCGCTCCGAGGCAACCATGCCAAATGCGGTTTCCGGTTTGCACCAGTTAAATGATAATAGTTACCCTGTACATGAAGAAATGACCATTAAGATAAGGCCAACTGTAGAGATCAAGCAAGAATGGCGCGATAAAATTGTGATTCAAAGGAATGCCGGCAATGCTGTGCTGAAACCAATATGGCAGGGAGAATGGCTTACAGCAAAAACAGGTGCTTTCGGATCCTTTGTGGCATTGCTTGATCTGACGGCACCACAAATAAACAATCTTGGCAAAAATGATACAGTGGATCTAAGTCCTGCATCTAGAATCGTGTTTACGCCAACTGACAATTCAGGTATAAAAAGTTTTCGTGCTGAGCTGGATGGCCGCTGGTTAATGTTTACCAACGATAAGGGGAGAAGCTGGATATATAATTTTGATGAGCAATGTCCTTATGGTGTGCATCAGCTGAGAGTAAAAGTGGTAGATCTGGTTGGAAATGTAACCGATAAGACATGGTGGTTTAAGAGATATCCTTATACGCCGCCAAAGAAAAAAATATATAAAAAGAAAAAAGCGTCTACAAAACCAGTAAAGAAAAAGAAATAACCCATTTTACAATGGTAACACTGCAGGAAGGGGATAAAGCACCAACATTTTCCGGCAAAGATCAGGATGGTAATAAAATTTCCTTAGCTGATTACAAAGGGAAAAAATTAATACTGTACTTCTATTCGGAAGCTGGATCGCCCACTTGTACAATCGAATCATGCAATCTAAGGGATAATTATTCTTTACTAAAGAAAAAAGGTTTTGAAGTGTTAGGCGTTAGTCCTGACGATGTAAAGACACAAAAGAAATTTGAAATAAAATACAAACTTCCCTTTCCACTCATTGCTGATAATGAGCATTTGATCACTGGACTCTATGGAGTTCGCGATATGAAAAAACTTTTT
This sequence comes from Chitinophagaceae bacterium, assembly GCA_025923075.1. Taxonomy (GTDB): domain Bacteria; phylum Bacteroidota; class Bacteroidia; order Chitinophagales; family Chitinophagaceae; genus VBAS01. Next base: position 7,788 of record JAICGN010000091.1, on the reverse strand, counting down.
GGTCGCGAATACATGGGCATTTTGCGTACAACCTTTATAATTGATGAAAACGGGATCATCCGAAAAATCTTTCATAAGCCAAAAAATAAGGCACATGCCGAAGAAATAGTGAAGGCATGGAATGAAAATTAACTAACCCTTGTTGCCGGGCTCCCCACTTTAAGGGATAGTATTTATCAGGATCGGTGATTGTGCTGGCTTTCTGACATTATCATATTTGCATTGTATCATCAAAGATCATTTTAACCATTAACCTTTTTTAAATAGTACTATGAAAAAGATCCTTTTAATGAGTGTTGTCCTGGCAGCGTTTACCGCAAGCGCCGGTGTCGCGGGGCCCATTATTCCAACAACAGTCATTAGTGAATTCCGAAAACAATTTGGCGCTGATGTGACCGTACGATGGGAGAAGATCGATGAAATGGAGAGAAAAACGAAGTGCTATGTAGGTCATTTTATCCAGGACGGTATCTGGTCAGACGCCTATTTCGACGAGTCGGGCGACTTTGTTGGAATAGGAAAAAATATTACCGCGGATCAATTGCCAGCAAAACTCTTTGGCTTGCAACAAACCAAATTCAAAGGGTACGAAGTTATCGAAGTGTATGAGTATTATCTTAAAGATGCTGAAACACCCGTATATGGTCTGACGATCAGAAACAAACAGAAGACGCTCTTTTTAAAAATCGATGAATTGGGTCTTCTTTCAGTCGTGAAGCAAGAAAAGTTTAAAAATTGAAATGAATAAACGAGGACGGTTTTACGGTCATTAATTCAGATCCGCCGGGACTTTGATCGCGGCGGATATTTTTCTTCAGCGCCACAAGCCACTGTACCTATTTGATTAATTTTAATATCTCGATTTTCTACTTATGAAAATAAGATCGGCAATATTTTTTATTTTCTGTAGCATCGGGCAATTTGCTGTTGCACAAGCCCCTTCTTTGTATTTCAACCGAGTTACCATTCAAAATGGCTTATCCCACAACAAAGTCAATTGCATTTTACAGGATCAGCGTGGTTTTATCTGGATGGGAACGGATGATGGATTGAACCGTTATGATGGACGACGGTTTGTTGTATTTCGTCATGAGCCGGGAAATAAAGCCAGCATCTCAGGAAATATCATAACAGATATTGTAGAAGATGAAAAAGGCGTGTTGTGGATATCCACTTCAGATGGTGGGCTTTCAAAGTATGATTATCGCCTATCATCGGATCAACAGTTTAAGCAATACCGTAACATACCCGGGGATCCAACTTCTATTCCAGTCAATATTATCAATGATCTCTTGCCAGATAGGTATGGTCATCTCTGGCTTGCTACCGGGGGTTATTCTGTTTTAAGGTTTAATAAATCAACAGAACGATTTGAAAGGCCGGATCCAGGTAGCAGGAGAACGGCATTAAAAATGTGTCTTGATTCAAACGGAGTATTGTGGGTTGGCGGCCAGGGTGGAAGTATTCTAAAGGTAAATACAAAAACACTTGCATCGGAAACGGATCCACGATACACGAATCTATACAGCGGTCTCCCACATGCCACCGTTACTGCGCTATATAAAGATTCCAATAACGATATCTGGTTTGGCTCCTGGGACAATGTATTATATCGCTACAGTGCGGCCACGCAAAGCGAAGAAGTATTTGATCAAAGCACACCAGCGGCATTTCCCGTAGAAGAAGCTACATCTTTTTCAGAAGATAATGAAGCGAGGTTATGGATCGGCGGCAGGTATGCTGGTCTTACCATTTACGATAAAAACCAAAACCAGTTTTTTAATTACCGTTATGATCCCGCAAGAGAAGGCAGCATTGCTGATGACCAGGTGAATTGCATTTTTCGTTGTCGCAACGGAATGTTTTGGATTGGTACCAATAAGGGGGTGAGTGTTTATAATCCTTTGCAACAATATTTTGTTCAAACTTTTTTGCCTGCCACTGGCAAAAAAATTACGATTTATGATTTTTATGAGGAAAAGAATGGGGATCTATGGATCGCGACGACCAATGGTATTTATATTCAAAAAAAAGATGAACACAATTTTTTGCATCTTCCGCTTTCCTATAAAGGCGAACGACTTTCAGTCACAAAATTCTTTTCGGATTCAAAGGGCAACTTTTACATCGGCACTAACTATTCGTTGTTCCTGTATGATAAAAAAACAAATCGCATCTCGATGCTGCCTGGCACTGAAAAAGATCCGGTGATTGGAAAGATCATTGATTCAAGAGTCGTATCAATTACCGAAGCTACCATTGAAGGAAAACCTGTATTGCTTGTTTCGCCTTATGGCCATTTTCTCACGTACTATGATTTTGATTCAAAAACCTGGGTTTCAAGAATGGATACGGTAAAAAAGATTATCCAACGATTTAATCTGAAAGATAATCTTATTCGCAAGTTTTACCGGACCAGGAGTGATCAGCTTTGGTTGGCGACAGGTAAGATGGGATTAGCCGAGTGGACCACCAATTCATCTCCCACGCTAAATTTTCGGGCAAACAACCCGGCGGAAGCAGGAACGATAAGTAATGATAACGTCTATGATATTATTGAGGATGCAAAAAATAACCTTTGGGTAAGCACTTATGGAGGGGGGCTGAATTACTTTGATACTAAATCCAAGAAATTTGACCATATAGGAGCTACAAACAATCTTCTTGAAGGAATACACATCGACAGTAAAGAGCAGGTATGGATGATAATCAATGGTAACCTGCATAAGTATAATCCACAAACAGGAAGCTATAGCAGTTTTTCACTGCCCGATCTTGAAAAATCAGGTGGTGTAAAAGGAAATATATTTAAAGACAGTGGCGGTTTCATGTATGCAGCCGGCCTTAACTATTTTATTCGTTTCAAACCCGAAGCCATAGATGACAGGGCGGGCCAACCCAGCGTCTTCTTAACTGACTTTAAAATTTTTAATAAGTCATTTAATCACCTGTTATCTCAATCCCAAATTGCACTGCGCTACAAACAAAATTATTTTACCATTGAATTTGCCGCGCCTGAATTTAAGACAGGGCAAGTTCAGTACTCCTATATGCTTGAGGGATGGGACAACGATTGGATTGAAGCCGGCGATCGCAGCTTCGCCAATTACTCTAACCTTGATGGCGGTCATTATACTTTCAAAGTAAGAGCAACTAATAAAAAAGGAAACTGGGGCAAAGAGGTTGCTGCAATGCCAATTCGCATCGTGCCGCCGTTCAGAAAAACACCACTCTTTTACATTCTTTGTGCGTCAGCCGCAGCGTTGATCATCTATTTATTGTATCGCTACAGAATTAAAGAACTACTCAAACGACAGGCTATCAGAAACAGGATAGCTCAGGACCTGCATGACAGCGTAGGCTCTACGCTTAGCAGCATTTCTGTTTACAGTCAGGTAGCAAAAATTCAATATGAACGGGGCAATAATTCAGAATTAAAACATGTGCTTGAGAGGATCGGAGTTACTTCTACCGATATGATCTCCGAAATGAATGATATCGTATGGGCATTGAACCCGCAAAACGATAACATGGAAAAAATAGTGCAGCGCATGGAATCTTTTGCGAAGCCATTATTAAAAACAAAAAATATTTCCTGTGATTTCAACTATAACCCTGGCGTGCTTCATTTAAACCTTTCTATGGAAAAAAGGAAGAATTTCTACCTGATATTCAAAGAAGCAATAAATAATGTGTTGAAATACTCAAATTGTAAAAATCTTGAAATTTCGATCCAGCTGCTTAACCAGCAAATAAAACTGATCGTAAAGGATGACGGGCAGGGGTTTGATAAAGATCAGCTGAAGACATTAGCTGCCAGGTCTATGTCCGGTAACGGTTTGAATAATATGAAAAGGAGAGCGGAGGAAATGGGCGGAACCGGTGATATACAAAGCGAACCAGGAAAAGGAACGATCGTTCAGTTGCAATTCCCTATCACCTGATTCGGGGATAGGTAAAACGTATTTTTTACTGAACTTTACAGGAATTGCGCTTATGAGTTTACGTATTACCATATTTGATGACAATAAGAACATCAGGGAAAGCATAAACATGCTGCTTGGCACAGTGCCAGGACTCGAAGTGGTAGGGTCTTATTCCCATGTATTGGACTGTATCGGTGATATAAAAGAATCAAAGCCTGATGTGGTGCTAATGGATATTGAGATGCCTGGCATGTCAGGCATCGAAGCAGTAAAGGCCATTAAAAAAGAATTTCCCCAGATACAAGTATTAATGCAAACAGTGTTTGAAGATGATGACCGGGTATTTGATTCTATATGCGCCGGAGCTTCAGGTTATATTTTAAAAAATCATTTGAATACAAAACTGGTTGAAGCTATCCAGGAATTGCAATATGGGGGATCACCAATGAGTCCGTCTATTGCCCGCAAGGTGCTTAACAAAATGCAGCAAATACCTCAGCACATAAAGCATGAAGCAGCACCGGATTATAATCTTACTGTTCGTGAAAAAGAAGTGCTGGCTTGTATCGTTGAAGGACTGGCTTACAAAATGATCGCAGATAAACTTGATATCAGTTATGAAACGGTTCGCAGCCATGTAAAAAAAATTTATGAGAAGCTGCATGTTGCATCACTGACTGAAGTGGTGGCCAAAGCTATTAATCAACGCATCGTTTGATATCTTCCATTTGAAAGCAACTAACCATCGTGAGAAATATTGTTTATTACGTTGCTGTTTCCCTTGATGGATTTATTGCCGGGCCCGATGATGACATCAGCGGCTTTGTTGCCGGCGGCCCGGGAGTAGATCAGTATCTTAAAGACCTTAAGGCTTTTGATACTGTTATAATGGGAAGAAAAACCTACGAGTTCGGTTACAAGTTTGGACTTAAACCCGGCGAGCCCGCTTATCCTCACATGAGGCATTATATTTTTTCCAACTCACTGCAATTTGATAAAAAAGCGGGCAATCTAGCTGTTCATCCGGTAGATATCAACGTTATAAAAAAATTAAAAGCTGAAAATGGGCCTGATATTTATTTATGTGGCGGCGGGGAATTTGCAGGTTGGTTATTAGATAATGAAATGATAGATTTTTTAAAGATCAAGCTAAATCCACTTATTCTCGGCAGCGGCATAAAACTTTTTGGAAGCTCGAAAAAGAGAATGTTAACAGAACTTGTCGGAATAAAATCTTACGATAAAGGATTGCAGATAATCAACTATCGGCTTAACTATAAGGGAAACGGATAACATAAACATCCTTCTTACGGCTACAAAAACTATATCACCAGCTTTGGTGATGATTACTACTTGTTTCGGTAATTGCCTTCGGCTGTTCTTCATGGCAACTTTGTGCAATTAAATTAGATAGTTTATGAAAACAAAAATGAAGTATTCCGCCATAGCGGTATTAACCTTTTCCGTTGTTATGTTCTCCTGTTCGAGAAGCAATGAAAGAGGTAGCACGGTAAAAAAATTACCAAACACGGTGATTCTTGAATGGAATGAAGTTGCATTTAAAGCATTCGACGGGCCATTTTATCAGCATTCATTGATGGCATCCCGGATCAATGCAATGACACATCTTGCTATGCATAATGCGATCAACGCAGTTGAACCTGTGTATGAGACTTATGGCTTTACAGCAAAAGATACGGATGCCGACCCGGTAGCTGCTGCAGCTTCCGCGGCTCATACAGTATTGATTCATGAAATTCCCGGTAAAAAAGATTTTCTCGATTCTGCATTGCAACAAACAGTTTCGGCAATCACGGACCAGACAGCAAAACGAAAGGGTATACAACTGGGAAAGCAAGCCGGCCTGGCAATCATCGATGCCAGAAATAATGATGGCTCAGCCGGCGATCCGATTGTACAAATTCCTCTTTCAACGACACCCGGTGTTTATCAACCTGTTCCTCCATTTAATTTTTTGTTCGCACCTCAGTGGGAAAATGTAAAACTTTTTGGTTTGCAAGCAAAAGATCAGTTTCGTTCAGCTCCTTACCCCCCATTAAACAGCGCAGAATATGCAACCGCATTTAATGAAGCAAAAGAGATCGGGAGAATAAATAGTTCTATTCGTTCGGCAGACCAGTCGGCTTATGCAAAGTTTTGGTATGAGTTTTCTGAAGCGGGGTGGAATCGCGTGGCCCGTACGGTTGTGATCAACAAGAAACTAAGCCTTGTGGAATCCGCAAGATTGTTCGCGTTGGTAGATATGGCATTAGCTGATTCTTACATCGCAGGATGGGATTCGAAAATCCATCACAATTTCTGGAGACCTTATACAGCGATCAGAAATGCAGCCAATGATGGTAATGATGCCACTACAGCGGATAAAGAGTGGGAGCCGTCAGAACCGACACCTCCAGTTCATGATTATCCATCCACACACAGCGCATTGGGCAATGCAGCAGCTGCGGTATTAGCAAAACTATTGGGTGATAATACGTCGTTTACAATGACATCTTTTACAGCAATACCTGCCAGCAGTACAAGAAGTTTTACAAGTTTCAGCCAGGCTGCGAATGAAAATGCAGATTCAAGAGTGATGGCTGGCATACACTTCAGGTTTTCCTGTACGGCTGGACAAGAACTTGGCAATAAAATTGGAAACTGGATAGCAGATAACCATCTGAAACCTATGAAATAATATTTTTCTCAATTTAAAAGGAGCTCTCTGGAGCTCTTTTTTATTTCATCACCAGCTTTGGTGATGGTTAATACACATTCTGAGGATTGACCTGGCTTCTTCAATTACCAATCTTTGTCGCTCCATTAAACTAAAAATAAAAATTATGAAAAAGCTAATCATCGTGGTGGTCCTGGTTGCATTAGCTACCAGCGTGAGGCCATTCGCACAGAACATTAACCGGATTATTTCTAAACAATTATTGGCAATAACAAATTTGACTCAAGAGCCTGTTGTTAAAACTATAGATTTACCCGGCCGGGTAAGACTTGAATATGCCGAGCAAGGGAATGTTGACGCGGTACCCGTGATCTTTTTACATGGTATCACAGATTCGTGGCATTCATTTGAATCGGTATTGACAAATTTGCCATCTTCCATTCATGCTTTTGCAATTTCTCAAAGAGGGCATGGTGATTCTGAACGACCAGTGCAAAACTATACTCCGAAAGATTTTGCAGCGGATATAGCCGAATTTATAAGACAGAAAAATTTAGATGGAGCCTTTATTGTCGGGCATTCTATGGGTGGCGTCAATGCGCAGCAATTTGCGATCGATTATCCTGAATTAACAAAAGGTCTTGTGATCATTGATTCAGATCCAACATTTAAAAACAATCCTGGTATGCCGGAATTTTACCAGGAAGTTTTAAAGCTGGAAGGAGCAATAGATAGAAAATTTATGGATGATTTTCAGCGAGCGACATTGGCAGATCCGATAGACTCCGCGTATTATAATTTGCTCGTGGCTGAAGGAATTAAAGTTCCATCCAGTGTTTTTAAGGCGGCTTTTGAAGGACTGATGCAAGTTGATTTTACAGAGCAGCTTAAACAAATCAATGCACCGGCAGTGATCTTTTGGGGTAACAAAGATGCCTTTTGCACTATTAGGGGACAGGAAATATTGGTTAACAATATAAAAAACTCCAGGCTTATCATATATGGAAACACTGGTCATGCCTTACATTGGGAAGAGCCAAAAAAATTCTGTGAAGACCTCGTAAATTTTATAAATAATGTAATTCGGTCTAAATAAGAAGCGCCAAATATCATTTAAGTACTGATTTGAGATAAATAGAACCGCCGGAAGCTCATTTGTTTTTTCTACAGCGGTTCTAATTTTTT
>JAICGN010000090.1 GCA_025923075.1 Chitinophagaceae bacterium | reverse complement strand
GGCAAAAATGATAATCCGATCACAGAAAATCAATTCAGGCTTTCGGTTGGATTTACTTTAAGCGATCTTTGGTTTACCAAGCGTAAATACGAATAACCCCAAATCTCGCCTTAGGCGAGACTATTGAAAATGTCTGCATGAAAAAGCATTTCTATATAATAGCAGACTCTTTAAGCAAGGGCAAATTTTTTTGGATAAGCCGTTTCATTATTTCGAAGCGTCGCGATCCTGGAAGGCCATATCGCCCTTCAGCATACCGTTCACTTTTTTACTTTTTGCTTTTTATTTTTTACTTTACCTCGTGTGAGAATGATCCCAGGGAAATTGAAAACTGGACAAAAAGAGCCGAACTAAAAGAGGAAGCAAAAACTGTTGAGAGTTATCTCAGTCAGTCCGGTGTGATGAAAGCTAAACTCACAGCTCCATTGATGTATCGCTATCAAAAAGACACCATCTACACGGAATTTCCCAACACGCTTCATGTCGATTTTTATGACGACAGTGTAAGAGTAGAAAGTTGGTTGACGGCTAAATACGGAATCTATTACGACAACCTGAATAAAGTATTCCTTCGCGATAGTGTTACTGTTATTAACAACGATGGAGATACGTTGCGATGCCCTGAGCTCTGGTGGGACCAAAACCTCCAAAAATTTTATACCGATAAACCTGCACGGCTCGATGGTAAAGATAAGCACATCACCGGCAATCAGGGGTTAGAAGCTACACAAGATTTAAAAGTTATACAATTCAAATATCCTACCGGTCCTTTCAATGTGAAAGAAGGATCAATGCCTCAATAATTTTTTCTCTCAATACCAAACCTCGAACTTCGAATCTTAAACATTTTGTATGGAATACAGGCGAATGGGTAAGTCCGGTTTACAGCTTAGCGTTCTTTCTTATGGCAGTTGGGTCACATTTCATAAACAGCTTGATGACAATAAGGCGGATGAATTAATGGGCATTGCTTATGACAATGGCGTAAACTTCTTTGATAACGCCGAAGTGTACAGCCGTGGTGAAAGTGAAAAGATAATGGGCAGGGTATTAAAAAATAAAAAATGGGATCGGACTTCTTATATCGTTAGCAGCAAAGCCTTCTGGGGTTGGCACGGACCTGAGAATAAACCTACACAAAAAGGGTTAAGCAGAAAACATCTTACCGAAGCATGTCATGAGGCCCTACAACGAATGCAACTGGATTACCTCGATCTGTATTTCTGTCACCGGCCTGATAAGACCGTTCCAATGGAGGAAGTGGTATGGACAATGAATATTCTTATTCAGCAGGGAAAAATTTTATACTGGGGCACCAGCGAATGGAGTGCGCAGGAAGTCATGGAAGCACATATGGTGGCGGAAAAATATCATTTGATCGGTCCCTCGGTTGAACAACCGGAGTATAATTTATTTCACAGGCAAAAAATGGAAAATGATTACTTGAAAATCTTTAGAGATATTGGGATGGGAACTACGATCTGGAGTCCATTAGCCAGCGGACTGCTCACCGGAAAATATATTGACGGGATCCCCGAAGGTTCGCGAATGGGCATACCAGGTTTTGAATGGCTTAAGGAAAGAGTTTTAGTAAATGAGAAAATCGAAAAAGTAAAGAAGCTGAAAGTGGTGGCAGATAAATTAGAGACTAATCTTGCCACTTTATCTATTGCATGGTGTATTGCAAATCCAAATGTTACTACAGCAATTCTTGGCGCAACAAAGAAGGAACAGTTGGAGCAAAATCTTACAGCGATTGGATTATACCCGAAGATTGATGAGGAGATCCAGAATGAGATAGATTCAATAATGGAAACACGTCCACATTTGCCAGAGCATTAAATAAAAAATCCTCCGTCTTAAGAGGCGGAGGATAATTTTTTTCAAGCTCAATTAACCTTAAAGCATTTCACGGATACGGGATTTCGATTTGGTTTTTCATCAGGCCCTGGATTAAAACGGGTCCCTGAATTTTCATATTAATAAGAGCAAAATGAAAGTTGATTGATACGGATTTTACTTTGGTTTATCAGGATTATGGATTAAGAACTTCTGGACGGTTTTGGACATTGGATATTGGATGCAGTAACCTTACCAATCAACTTCTGGTACAAACATAATCTCCGTTAATGGATTGCAAAAGAGCAAAATTGCTCCATTATTTTACTTCATATTTTACTGGTGTCCTCGTAGATTTACGAAGGGATCAAACTCAATTTGCTACCCCTTTGCCTATCTTCACTGCTTAAAACATTGATATGCCACTAAATAATAAGACCGCTTTTATTACCGGCGCCAGTCGCGGTATCGGTAAGGCTATTGCTTTACAACTTGCTAAAAATGGTGCAAACATCGTTATTGCCGCAAAATCTGTTGAAGAAAACCCGAGACTAGGAGGTACCATTTTTTCAGCAGCGGAAGAAATAGAAAAGGCTGGTGGGAAAGCGTTGCCAGTTCAATGTGATATTCGCTTTGAAGATCAAATACAAAATGCAATTGAAAAAGCTATAAGTCAGTTTGGTGGAATTGACATGGTTATTAATAATGCTTCTGCTATTTCATTAACACCGACTGAACAAACAGAATCGAAAAGATTCGATCTAATGCATGACATCAATGTTAGGGGAACTTTTTTTGTTACAAAGGCTTGTATACCCCATTTAAAAAAATCTGGCAATGCACATATCCTTACCTTATCGCCGCCGATAAATCTAAATCCAAAATGGTTTGCTGGCCATGTTGCCTACACATTGACAAAATACAGTATGAGCATGATGTCAATAGGTTGGGCCGCAGAGCTAAAACAATACCGGATCGCATCAAATGCTCTTTGGCCAAGAACGACTATTGATACTGCCGCTGTACGAAATCTGTTAGGTGGTGAGGCGTTGGCAAAAATGAGCCGCACACCGGCTATACTTGCTGATGCTGCTTATTATATCTTAACAAAACCATCAGCGGATTGTACGGGCAATTGTTTTATTGATGAAGATGTGATGATGAAAGAAGGGATAACAGATCTATCACATTATAATGTCGTACCAGGGGCAAACTTATACAGAGATCTGTATGTAGATTAAATAAAGAAAACCCGGTCGTCGCCGGGTTTCCTTTTAGATACCTTGTTTTTTTCAGAAAGTTTTGATTTCTTTCCCTTCTGTAGTGATAAAATGTATTTCGCCCAAATTCAAATCCCGAATACTCTTTTCAATTTTTTTTCTATCGCCAACAATTAGCCATGTCATTTGGCCTGGCTGAATAACTTTGGTTGCGGCTAATTGAATATCTTTCAAGGAAAGGTTTTTGATTTTATTTGCATAATTGGGCCAGTAATCTTTTCCGCGGTTGTATTTTACTTGCTCTTCCAACGCTGCGACTACAGCGCCATTGGTTTCCCATCCACCTGGTAATTGCATCACTGCATTGGCCTGTACTTTACTGAATTCCTCCTGTGTAGCAGGCTTAGTACTGATGAAGTTTTCCATTTCTTTTTTCATTTCAGTTGCTGATTCCGCTGATTTATCGGTTTGTACCGGAGCATAGCCAACAAACATACTTTGCCCTTTTGTGTCTAATAAAACGGATCCCGCACCGTAGCTCCAGTGTTTATCTTCCCGCAGGTTCATATTAATGCGTGATGTGAATTCACCACCCAGTATCCTATTCATCATATCCATATTTACCCAATCATTGCTCTGTCCTGTTGGCGCCAGTTGTCCCACCATAAGAATACTTTGCAGTGCATCTGGTTTATCAATTACAAAAACCTTCTTTACTTCAGGGGCATTGGCGTTCGCAATATTTTTAGCTGGCACCTGTTTTTGTTTCCACCCTGCAAGTTTAGCTTCCAGTTTATTTTTTAATTCAGGGGCTGTTATGTCTCCGACAACAATCAAGGTCGAGCTGTTGGGAGCCAACCAGGTCTGATGAAACTTTACAGCATCAGCCCTTGTAATTGATGCAACACTTTCTTCTGTTCCAGATCCGGAAAACGGATTACTATATGCATGGCCTTCGCCATAAATTAACTTTGGCAATATGCGTAATGCCATACCAAAAGGCTGTGATTGTTCCTGTTTTATCGAAAGCAATTGTTCTTTCTTTAGCCTTGCAAGGTCTTTTTCGGGGAATACAGGATTTAATAAAACATCTGCAAACAAGTCAAGGCTTTTATCAAAGTTTGACTTCAATGCATTCATTGTGATATTACTGTTATCCAGTGACGAATAAGTTCCCAATGAAATGCCGAGATTCAATATTTCATCACTGATCTGCATAGAATTTCTTGTCTTGGTTCCTTCCCGCAGCATATTCATTGCTAACCTTGCCGTTCCGGGTTTGGCTGATTGATCTGCAGCATAGCCGGCATCCATTATCAGGTTCATATTAATTACCGGCACGCTGCTCCTTTGTGCAAACAGTACTTTAAGTCCGTTAGACAAAGTGAACTCCTGCACTTCAGGAAATTTAACCGCAGCAGTGGGAGCTAATGGTGGCAGAGTTGTTCTATCAGCTCTGTCAGAAAGATTCGCATTCATTTCAGGATAAGGATGTATTTCCAAAGCATATTCTCCATCAGTGAGCCATTCGTTTGCGACTCTTTTAATATCTGCAGGGGTCGCTTCTTTGATCCATTTATGTATGGTCTTATAATAATCACCAGAGCCACCATACACTTCGTTTTGTGCAAGAATATCAGATTTGCCACCAAACCCACCGATTCGTTCCATGCCTTTTACAAAATTTGCAAAGTATTGAGTCTTTACCCTTGTTAGTTCTTCCTGGGTAACACCGGCTTTTAAGATTTTTTTCAACTCCTCGTTAATAACAGATTCAACTTTTGCCAATTCAATACCCGGTTTTGCATCAGCTTGGATATAAAATTGACTACTAATCTGCCTGTCATCGAGAAATGAAGAAACATTGTTCACCAGCTCTTCATCATACCTTAATCTTTTATAAAGCCTGGATGTTTTACCACTGGTTAAAATACTAGTCAACAAATCGAGTAACACAGCATCCTTTGTTCCCCATGGTGAAACATTCCAGGTTTTTTGAATTCTTGATTGCGGCACACGATCCTGAGCCACTTGCCGATGTTTGCCCGTCATTTTGGCAATCCATTCCTGGTGTTTCGAAATCGGCTTGCTGGGAGGTATATCAGCAAAATATTTTTTTACTTTTTGCAAAACAGTTTGCGCATCGATATCACCTGCTATTACGAGCACTGCATTGTTTGGTCCATAATAAGTTTTAAACCATTCTTTGACGTCATCCAAAGACGCAGCATTTAAATCTTCCATGCTACCAATCACCGTCCAGGAATATGGGTGACCAACGGGATAAGTACTTTTCTGGGTCAGCTCCCAGGAAATTGCATAAGGTTGATTTTCGCCTTGCCTTTTTTCATTCTGCACCACTCCGCGTTGTTCATCCAGTCTTGCCGAATCGATGACCCCAAGTAAATGACCCATCCTGTCGCTTTCCAGCCATAATACCTGGTCCAGTGCTGATACGGGAATATTTTGAAAATAATTGGTGCGGTCTTCATTAGTTGTTCCATTCAGATCTGTGGCTCCGATGCTTTCCATGAGCTTGAAATAATCCTTATTATAATTTTCACTCCCATTGAACATCAGGTGTTCGAATAAATGGGCGAATCCGCTTTTACCAGGCTTTTCATTTTTGCTACCTACATGGTACCAAACGTTGACGGCAACAATTGGCGCTTTGTGATCTTCATGCACCAGTAGACGAAGGCCGTTTTCAAGCACGAATTTTTTGTAGGGTATGTCAATGTTCGGAAAAGAAGTGCTTTGAGAATTTGCGGCAGGTGCTAATGCAGCCAATATAATGGCTGCGAAAAAGAGTTTTTTCATATAGATAATTTTGGCGGTTAAAATTAGACTAGTTAAAGAAAGGTAATCAAATCTTCTTAAAAGACAATCTGGAATGTGGTAAGTGAGAACAAGAAGAGTCGTTGGCTAAAATGAGTCCAACACCGGATATAGTTACTGATGCCGTATTCTATATTTTGACTAAGTAATCAGCAGATTGCACTGGCAATTGTTTTCAGGCCTGTCGCATTACAGTGTCATTCCGGGTGCAAACTTTTATAGAAACCTGTTTGTGGATTAAAAAACCCGGTGATCAGCCGGGTAGTTTTGGTGTATAGTGATGAGCCTTAGCCTTGGTTGGACAAAGAAAGCTACAAAAAATATTTTTCAAAAACTAGCGACAAAATTTTATCTGGATAAACTGTGCATTCCTACTCGTCATCCTTCTTTTCTGGTCTCATCATGGGAAATAAAAGCACATCCTGAATTGAGGGTTGATTTAATAATAACATACAAATACGATCTATTCCGAAACCGATACCAGCAGTTGGCGGCATTCCATATTCCAAGGCCCTTAAAAAATCGTGATCAATAAACATTGCTTCATGATCACCACGTTCCATTAATTTGGATTGTTCTTCAAAACGGTCACGCTGGTCAATAGGATCATTCAATTCACTGTACGCGTTAGCAATTTCTTTTCCGTTTACCATTAGTTCGAATCTTTCAACAAATCCTTCCTTGGTTCTGTGTTTTTTGGTAAGCGGACTCATTTCCTTTGGATAATCAATAATAAATGTCGGCTGCACAAAATGCTTTTCGCACTTCTCACTGAATATCTCATCTATCAGTTTTCCTTTGCCCATCGTTTTATCAACATGGATATGCAATTGCTTACAAACGCTGCGCAAATGTTCTTCACCCATATTGGTAATATCGAAACCGGTATGTTCCCTGATAGCATCAGCCATTGTCACACGGCGGTAAGGGGCTTTGAAGTTTATTTCTTTTCCATCCACAACAGCGATAGTAGTACCATTCACTGCTATGGCTGCTTTTTCAAGAAGCTGCTCGGTAGTTTCCATCATCCACACATAATCTTTATAAGCAACATAAAATTCCAGTACGGTGAATTCGGGATTATGTGTCCTATCCATTCCTTCATTGCGGAAGTTGCGACTGAATTCATAAACCCAGTCAAATCCCCCAACGATCAATCTTTTTAGATAAAGCTCATTGGCGATGCGCAGATACATGGGGATGTCCAATGCATTGTGATGCGTAGCAAATGGTCGTGCGGCAGCTCCGCCAGGAATACTTTGTAAAACCGGAGTATCAACTTCCAATGCGCCACGTTCATTTAAAAATTCCCGGATAGCATTTACCAGTCGTGTTCTTTTGGTAAATACTTCTTTCACTTCGGGATTAATAATAAGATCAGCATAACGCTGGCGATATTTGAATTCAGGATCAGTAACTGCATCAAATGTTTGTCCTTCTGCTTCTTTAACAATTGGCAACGGTTTCAATGCTTTGGCAAGAATAGAAAGTTCCTTCACATGAATGGAGGTTTCTCCTGTCTTTGTTTTAAAAACATATCCTTTTACGCCAATGATGTCACCGATGTCAGTACATTTTTTCCAGATAATATCATAAAGGGTTTTGTCTTCACCCGGGCAAATTTCATCCCGCTTAATATACAGTTGGATGCGACCTGATGAATCCTGTACCACTGCAAAATTTGCCTTACCCATATCGCGAATGCTCATGATGCGGCCTGCAACACATATGTCTTTAAAAGTTTCTTTATTCTCCTCATTAAACTGGTGCTTAATAGTAGCTGCGTTATTATTTACCGGAAATAATTCTGCGGGGTATGGGTCGATGCCCATTCCTAAAAGGTCGCCTAATTTTTCTCTGCGTATTTGCTCCTGTTCTGATAAGTGAGATATATTCATTGCTTTGCCAGTTCTTAAAGTGCCCGCAAAGGTACTGGTTAGAAACAGAAAAGGCAAAAGGCATGTGCCTGCATTTGTGTATGCATATGCCTTTTAATATAGACGGGGTTTATAGATTTATTTTTAATGCAATAGCAGGATAAGAGTTGGTAGCATTTTCAATTCTAAAATTCGCAGACATGTTTAAGGCTTTTCTTTTGTTTTTTCCTGATGCAATAAATAGAGGGATGCTGCCAATAGCGGAAAGAACACCAATCCCACCCAGAATAGCTCCGGTAGCTGCATCATCAAAAGTAGAATTCTTGCTATCGCCGATCAAAAAGCCCGCGCCTATTAATGCTGTACCGCCACCTAATAAAACCCATGCCGCCGATTTTTGATTTTTACTTTTTGTGAGGTAATCAGTTTTTACGGACGGCACAGAATCATTTGTCTTTTGACAAAAACTGGCTGCAGGCATTGCAAGCAACAGAAAGTAAATCATGATTTTTTTCATAATTAAGGTGTTTAATTGTTTATGATATCTATGTCGGTAAGAATATTTATTGCTTTTCTTGTTGTTTTGTAAATGATTCGGCAGTTCAATTCATTTTTTATAATAGAGGTACAAAATCCTGTTATTAACGGAGGGTTTTCTTCCTGGAGTAGTGTCGAATAAAATATCCCACCACATTACACTTACTCCAAAACATTTATCTGTGTATTTGCAATGATGCACAATATGGAATTCGTGGTGACGTGGCATGAATGTTTTTGTCCATTTTTTATGAAGAAGGTAATGGATGTAGCAAAATGCTGTCCAACCCCAGAACAATCCGGCCAGGAGAGTAAAATAATTATTCAGGCAGTATGCAATGTAAATAAACATACAGCTGAAAATTAAAAGCAAGACTCTGTGCGACCATGTTGTCTCAAATTGTGATGGATTTTTATGATGATGTTGATGAGTTCGTGAAGTGCCTGTTTTCCTTGTGGCTGTTTTAGGATGCAACATGAAACGGTGATAATGGTATTCGATCCATGTCCACACAACCCAACCACTTAGAAATAAAAGAAAATGAAAAAGAAAATCGTAATTGCCTCTTAACAGAATCGCAATCGCAATTATTGGGATTGTGGCAACAGCACAGGCAAGTAGGCTGTACAATTCAAACCAATTTTTCAATAAACACTTCATAATTATTTTTGGAGATTACACAATAGAATCCCTCGTACATTGCTTTCAGGCATTGGCCTGTATTTTCAGGAAATTAAAATGAGAAATGATCGCATCGCCCAGACTGTAATGCGGATAATTGATATGATATTCTGCACAATGTTCTTTAATGATCCTTGTCACAGCCGGATAATGACAATGACAAAGTTTTGGAAAAAGATGATGAGCAAGGTGTGTGTTCAATCCACCTGTGATCCAATGAAGCACTCCCGAATCTGTACTGCAATCATAAGTGGCATTCCATTCATGTTGCATAAACGAATTTTGTATGATACCATTTTCATCGGGAGCCGTATATTCCGCGCCTTCTACACAATGACCTAATACGACAACAGTTGATAACAATATCCCTGCTACTATATGATAAATAAGGAAGCCGATTAGCACAGTCGAAAACGGGATATGGATTATCCATGCAGGGAAAATGATCATGTAAAAAAGATAAAATGATTTGAATAGAATAAGTTTTGTCCATTCCTGCCAGGCGTGGTGAATATTTTTATAGTTGCCCATTTGCTTTTGCTTAAACATGTTAAAATCAATGAAGAAAACCCAGAAGATGGAATAAAGCATATATAAAAATGGAACATACCATGCCTGGAATTTATGTATTGGAAATTTCTTTTGTTGAGGGCTGACCCGGATAAAAGGAATACTATCCAACAAGACATCGCCGCCGGCTACGTTAGTAAAAGTGTGATGCTGGATATTATGACGGATATTCCAGATATAGGAATTCATTCCCATCAGATCGCCGAAATAGGCAAAAGCCCTGTTCAAAGATTTGTTTTTAAAAAGAACATTGTGCGAAGCGTCATGAACAATGTTAAACACGATCATTACTCCGCTAAGTCCCATGATCATTACAAACAAAATGGATGATATTGTATTAAGACTACCGCTGAGTAAAAGAATGTAACTGCTTACATAAAGCACAATTAGAAAACTGCCTTTTATATAAATGCTGTTATCAGCAAAGCGGTTGCCTCCTTTCGTTTCCAAATAGTCATCCACTTTTTTGATGAGTTCTGAAAAGAAATCAGAATCATTTTTTGATTTGAATTTCATACTGCTTGTTTGTGTGTGATTAGATGTTGATCATTGGTTTTACCGAAATAAAGCTCAATTGATTTTGCGCCGGCAATCTTTTCTGTCTTTCCGATTGTGTTAAAAATGCGATCCCACCAGGTGGTGGTTACGCCAAAACATTTTTCAGTTTGACCGAAATGGTGCTGCATATGAAATTTCTGAAGACCGCTGAGCCATTTAGACGCCCATGGTTTGTGCAGCCAAACATGCATGTATCCATATAAGGCAAAACCGGTTGACATTCCGGCAAGCAAAAACAAATAATTGCTGAGAAAAATACTAATACAGGTAATCAGCGCAGCAACTGCAGAAAAAATTATTCTTTTTACACGGCTGGTGAATATCACTGCTGGATTAGTATGATGAAAGAAATGATGGCTCTTATGATATTCTTTTTTCTCTTTTCCATGCATCAGGAACCGGTGACAGAAATATTCAATAAATGTCCAGCAGAACAAGCCCCCTGCAAAAGCAATTGCCCGGAACGCCCAGTGTTCGTTTATAAAAAAATAAAGTGTTGCTGTCGGCGGCACGGTTATTACGGCGAAGAAAAGTAGACATATCGTTGCAGGCACCGGCTTATTCGCGAGTTTATAATAGCTGAGCATGCCTAACAGATAAAATATCATATGGCTTGATTTAATGGTGAATAATATATTTCTGTTTCTTGTTCGGTTGTATTGATCTTGCTTAAAGGAGAAATTCTAGCACGCGGTTTGGAAAAGAGGAGCCTGATTTTATTTCTCAATCCGTTGATCTTTGAAACCTCGCTGAATACATTTTGATATTCATGTAATAAAACTTTCCCTGGGTTGTGTGTATGTATGTTATGTGTAAGGCCGTAAACCGGGGGAGTAATTTCTTTAGCATAAGTGCCAAATAAACGATCATAGATAATCAGGATGCCTCCAAGATTTTTGTCAATGTATTCAGGATTACTTGCATGATGAACCCTGTGGTTGGATGGGGTATTAAATATCAGGTCAAGCAAACCAAGCTTTTTTATTTTTTCAGTGTGTATCAGAAAATTCCAAATGGCTGTGAGTGATTCGATTAAAAGGATCATTTCAGGGGTAATGCCGATGAAGCATAAAGGCGCCCAGAAAAGAAACCTGTAAAACAGGTGAATAAAATTTATTCTGAACCCGACAGATATGTTATAATGCAAAGAGGAATGATGAGCAACATGTGCTGCCCAAAGCAATCTTGTTCTATGACTGAGAAAATGATAGGTATAAAGGACAAGGTCACAAAGAAAAAATGCGATGATCCACAAGAGAGCAGAGTTTTCAGGTTTTATAATAGCTATAGAGTAAATTATTGAGTACACAACCAGGGCAAATGCTTTCATAAAGAAACCCGTCAATAGCACCAACAAACCCAGGCAAATATTGGCTAACATATCTTTCAAACGGGCTCCTTCTTTGTTCACCAGACTTATTAATAATTCAATTAGTGTTAATAAAGCCAGTACAGTCGCTCCTATCGTATCTATATTCAGCATGACATATTTTTTACTTCATTTGGTTTTGCAAATAGTATTACGCTGCAGGTTTTAAACTCTGCATAGAAAAAATCACCGGGTTATTAAAGGGTTTGCTTTGTTTCATGGTCCTGTCGGTAAGGATTTCCTTGCAGCATTTCGGCAGTAGCTTATCAAAGAGCATAAACATCCTGTTCCAAAAGCCTGGAATGATCAATTCTTTTCCTGCCAGCATCCCATCTATTGTGATCTTTGCCACTACTTCAGGATTCATTACGGACCAGCGACCGAGGCCTTTCATGTTTTTATTTTGCAGGATCAGCATGGGAGTTGTGTTCATTCCCCCGGGACACACGGCACTGACAAAAACTTTTTTTGATTTTAGTTCTCTTCGTAAACTTTTTGAAAAGGAAACGAGATAAGATTTGGTACCACCATACACTCCTTTTTTTGGAAGAAAAAAGAAGCTCGCGAGACTTCCAACATTCAAAATATGCGAAGGAGAATTTTTTTCCAGTGTTTGGAGAAACAAATGGGTTAACAATGTAGGTGCTATAACATTCAATTCAATCTGTTTGTAATAATATTCGGAATCTTTTTCTTCGAAATAATGGGTGCCTCCCACAGCTGCATTGTTGATTAGCACATTCACTGGAATTTTTTGCTCTTTTATTTTTTCAAAAAGATGAACACACTCCTCCTTTTTTGAAAGATCGTGTTCAAAGAATACGACATCAACGCCGTAATTCCTTTCAATAAAACAGGAGAGACTGGTGAGCCCGGAGCCTGGCAATGCAACCAGCGCAAGGTTCATATCGCGGGCGGCACATTCCAATGCCATGGCTTTACCAAATCCTTCGCTGGCACCCGTGATCAGTGCGAAATTTTTGTTACGCATAATTATTATTGTTTAGGTGGAGAATGGTTGCTTCTATTCCCTTGGAAAAAGGAGTAATGGAATAACCCAATTGCTTTATTGCTTTGTCGCAATTCAGTGCACGGTTCTGTGCGAGGCGATCTACTACTTTCGGAGATATATGTGTTTCTTTTCCCAGTAAGCTGCAAACAGACATATGTAGAAAACTCCAGACCTTAAGTAAGAACTTCGGAATGCGAATAAGCCTGATCTTTTTACCGGCGGATTGTTTTATCGTTTGAAAAAAGGATTTGTAAGAAAGATTTTCACCACCAAGAATATATTTTTCACCCCCCAATCCTTTTTCCATTGCAAGGAAATGGCCATTTACTACATCGTCGATAAAAGCGTAATTAGCTACGATATTTTCACAGAAAGGAACGAATGCAAGCCCCATGGCTAAAATATTTTTCAGCAGCCCGTTCAATACATTACCATTACACTCATGGCCCGGCCCATATACTCTGGGTGCAGCCACTATCACCGCAAACAATCCCCGGCGACAATATTCTTTAACTAATTCTTCTGCCCAATGTTTCGAGATTTCATAGTCATTTTCAAATGCCACTATGCGGGGATCATTTTCACTCATCGGCAATTTACCTGATGGTCCAATCACGGCACCGGAACTTGTAAATACAAATTTCTTTACGCCTGCAGCCAGCGATGCATCTAAAATGTTACGGGTGCCTTCCACATTTACCGAATAAAAAATACTGTTATCTTTTGCTGAGAGTTTTGCAATGGCAGCAGCATGCATCACCTTATCACAACCATTTATCGCGGATATCACTGATGCCTTATCAGTAATATCACCCTTGAATGGCCTAATGTTTGGATGTACAGGTAATAGCGGCGATTGTAGATCCCTTACCAGGATATGAACAGTATAGTTTCTCCTCGCAGCTTCCATTGCCAGTTTATAGCCAATATACCCGGTAGCGCCTGTTATTAAAATTTTCATGACCATGATTTTTTTATGCGTGACTTGTTATTTATGAGAAGAAATAATTCGTGACTTAGTGCAAGTGATAGATGGATAAGAACTGCCGGCCATGCAGATTGATAATAAATACTTGCTCCGCATAAAATGATTCCTATAATCACTGAACCATACCTTTCCCGCTTGTCAAACCAATGCATTAAGACATAAAGAATCAGATTAACAATTACTGCTGTTATTAGCCCAAGATCTTCAATCATTACAAAGAGCAGGGCACCACGAAAGAAAAATTCATAAACGATCAAAAAGAGGGTACGGACGAGGATAAACGAGGCCGGGAACCAAAGTGGAAGAGAAGGATTGGAGTTTTCAGCAGGAAATATTTCTCTTGATGCAGATAAAGTGCCTGTGATTATCGCTGCAGCGGTCAATGTCCATACCGGTATTTGGTATTCGCACCACGCAGGAGTAAAAATTTCACTGGCCAGGTTTCTTTTTGCAAAAATGGTGGCAGTGCATATTCCAAGAAAAAATATCCCGGCGATCAAACGCGTGAATAATATTCCTGGTTCTCCTTTGCCTGTAAGAATATCTTTTAACTGTCCACCACCACTTCTGTGACCAGTAGCGATCACTAAAAGGAACAGGGAATAATAAAACAACATCAATCCGTATGTGGTTATATAGCTGAGCATAAGTTGTATTCTATGATTTCAGTTCGATCGTCGCCGTGTACATGCTATGATGAATTTCTACCTTTGAGCATATGCCATTTGTATAATAGTATTCATTATAAGTGCCATCGGGGAATTTTATTTTATAATGATGGGTGTCAATTTTTTGAATATCGATCTGTTGTTGAAAATTGTCGGAATAAACTTTTACAACATCGATTGGTTCTGTCAGATATACGCTTAACATGTTGTAGCGAATGGGGTAATTCTTTACAATTTCTGTTTTATTTCCTTTGTAAATAGTATATGCATTGCCAACCGCCTTCGTTTTTTTATCCGCTTTTACGTTTCCATTCAGTTTGCGGAAAATCGATGACCAGGTCATGATCCCATTATCATAAATGGCTTCTTCTTTTGCTTTTGCCTTAAAATTGAAAATGAAACGGGTATTCACTTCTGATTCCATTTTTAGTACCGTCCGGCTGCCTGCAACAAGCTGAGTAAAATGGATGTTCCCAACTATATCACCATTTCTTTTTATATCATAGGCCAATCTTCTTTCCTGTGCGGATGCACATAACGTGGCAAGGCAGAAAAGCAACGGGAATGCTTTGTTTATCAGGTCTGCTGAACTATTTTTTTTGATGCTTGCTTGTTTCATATAAAAGTTTTTTAGCGTAGAAGAAAATGCTGGCTCAGTTAGTTTCTAGATAGTACGATAGAGCAGACTTTGCTTTGATCCATTCTTTTTGATCCATATTTATTTGCAGAATTGGCTTTTTATTGGTAGCTGCTACGATGCTCCCGACGGCAGCGCCTGTAAGGGCGCCGAAAACAAAGCCGGCAGCAGCCCCTTCGCCGACTGAATAAGAAAACCATGCATCTGGTTCTGCAGTTGCAGCACCAAATATTGAGAAGCCAGCTGCGCCAATTAGGGAACTGATTACTACTGTGTGGCCAAATGACCTTTTTATTTTTATGGCGGATATCTTCGATATAGGGATTTCTTGCTTTTTTTCACCATTTCGAATTGTCAAGGAGCTGTCAGAAACCTGGATAAGAAATCCTTTATCAATTTTCTTTCCGGATTCATCAAATACTCTTATAAAAATCGTTTTCTGTGAATTTGTACTGAGTGCTATTGTCAGACAGGTGCAGATCGTTATAAAGTATTTCATATAAATTTTTTTGATCATCACTATCCCGTTCCCGGCATTTGCAGCGCTGCGGGATAGTTGTTTAATTAAATAAACAGAACTTGACGATCGCTTACAAGTTGTAGGCAAGGCTCACGTAGTACATTCCGCCAATCTGTGGATTGCCATACGCATTCTTATAATAGTGATTGAGAATATTCGTTCCACCAAGCCGAACAGTTGATTTTATTTTAGGAAACTTATAGCTCACCTGGGCATCTACAGTTGTAAAAGCATTGAGCGGACCATTGGCCAATTCTCCTTCCCATTGAAAAGCATCCTGCCAGCGAAGCATAGCACTGAAACTTATCCTGTCGTCTTTTCCCAAGCCCGAATTGGCAAAACCAGCATTCATTCTGTACTTTGGGGAGTTGAAATAAGATTTGAACCCAGATGGAACATCTGTGATCACATCAGAATACACATTGAGAAAAACGTGGGTGTTCTTTTTCTTCCCAAGCAGATAATCTATTCCAAGACCATAGCCATGCGTTTTAACATTGTTACTGCTATTCACAGTAATAGAATATGCTTCATCAGTATTGGGTTGATATAGCCCAATTCTACCAATAAAGTCTTCATACCTTCCGAAGTAAGCATATGCATCGATCAATAGTCTTTCTTTGATAAGTCCTTTGTAGCCTATTTCAAATGAACGCATGGTTTCTGGTTTGAATTCTTTAAATACGTATGGAGTTGTTTCAATTGTTCCATCGGCCTTAATCAGGTGAACGGGATTCTCGTCTACATGCATATAATCTTTTACCCATGGTAATCCACCAATCAATAAGTAATCGCCACCTACATCAAGACGGATCCACTGTGCCAGGTTACCCGGAAAGCGATAGGCTGTTTGATAAGACGTACGGAGATTATGGTCTTTTGCCAGTTTGATCAACGCAGCAAATCTTGGGGTAAACTGCGCTTTGAAATTTTCGTTTTTATCAAAACGACCCGACGCTGTCAGGGTAAGTCCATCATTAAAAAGTTTTCTGGTCAATTGAGCATATCCCCCCACTTCGTTAATACCAATAGCATTGATCGTATCAATAAATAATGTTCCATCGGAATCGAGAATATATCTCTTATAATTTCCGCCGATGATCACTTCGGCATTTTTTGTTGCGTCACCAAAGCTGTATTGTCCTTCTGTCATCCAGAGTTGTGATTTCTCTTTGAACAGACCACCTTTAGGTATGGGGATTTTTCTTACCTGGTCAAAGATCTCTTTGAACTTTTCTGATCCGGCTTCCGGACGACCAATGTCCGCATATCCCCTGGCAGCCAGGTGTGCCTGCGCATCTGGTGCTCCCTGCATTTTTGCAGTAAGAAAAGCACCTACATATTCGGGAAACCATTGTTGGCTGAGCTTCCATGCTTCATTGAAATATTGTGTTGCTATTGTGGCACTATATGCTTCTCCGGCATTTTCCTGCGTGGTGTAAGTTCTCAAAAACCAGTTCTTATGTTTCAATTCCAGTTTGTATTGTCCAAGCTTAATTCCTTTCAACGCATAGCGATTATCATCCGTGTAAACGGTATTGCCGGTGGCCCAATATCCCATTAGTTGCGCTTCAATTTTATCCGTGAGTTTATAATGCAATGCTGCGTTGACCTTTATGTTTTTTGTGTGGGGATCTATAATATCTTTTTCGTAATATCCGGTTCGTGACACATTTTGGTCCGGAACAAACATCGAAGCTCCCGGCGGCAAAAAGCCACCAAGCTCCATCAATTGAGCTACATCATGGATGTTAATTGATGTTTCATCTCCATAAACATTCACGCCGTCATAGTTGGGATCCGTCATTCTTGTACCGGAAATCAGTTTGCCAGTAGTGCCGGTGCGATCATAGTTGGTCGTGTCATTTGCCAGCCAGTCATCGGCGCTGATGAATTGAGCACCAATTTTGAAAGCAAATTTGTCATTGAAGCTTTTTGCATAACGGAATGAATAATCATTATAGATAGCGGAACTTTCTCTTGGACTTTTATTGCCAACATGCATAATACCTGGCCTGATCAATACACTCAAACCCTGGTATTTAGGGTTAAATGGATTTTTGCTGTTAACGAGAATTGTTCCATTCATACCACCCGGCCCATAGAGTGCGGAAGATGCACCCGGCAGCAGCTCCATACTTTCAATATCGAGATCTCCATTAGTAACAAAATTGGCGACAGGAAAATTTAAACCGGGCGCCTGGTTATCCATTCCGTCAATGCGTTGATTGACTCTTGTACTGCCACTGCCATTAAACCCGCGGGTACTATATGTAGGGAATAAGAGACTCGAAGTGGTACCGTATACTCCTTTCTTTACCCCAAGGTTATCATAAGGTCGTAATGGAGAGATCCTTAATTCTCTTTGGGAGATCGTCTCAATAGTAAAAGGTTGCTTCATTGCAGGTCCTTTTAATCGGATATCAGGAGGATTAACAATGAACGTCTCAAGCGTTGCTTCTTTTGCTTTCAAAACGACATTTAATTCTTCTTTGCTTGAAATGGGTACTTCCATGGATTCAGATTCGACTTCTGAGACCTCAATTGTCACAGGAAGAGATGTAACGGTTAATTTGAATCGACCGTTTTGATCAGCAACTGTTCCCGTTGACTGATTTCCTTTTACACGGATGCTTGCGCCCGCAAGCGGCTCATTTTTTTCGTTGGTTACTTTTCCTGTTACCGTCACAGGTTGGGTTTGGGAAAAAATAACATGGGCAAGCAAGAGGCTTAGCATTGTTGTCAGAATCATTT
This sequence comes from Chitinophagaceae bacterium, assembly GCA_025923075.1. Classification (GTDB taxonomy): domain Bacteria; phylum Bacteroidota; class Bacteroidia; order Chitinophagales; family Chitinophagaceae; genus VBAS01. Next base: position 1,116 of record JAICGN010000090.1, on the reverse strand, counting down.
TTTTCATAATCGGTGGTTTTATAGTTATATAATTTGTTTCGTTATTAATTCTCTGATCAATTATTTGCAATTCAATCATTTTTAGCATAGGTCAATTCCTTTACCATGCTGTTAAATTTTATTTCATCGCCTTTGATGTGATAAGCTTTCCCGTTTGAGCCAAAGATCAAACCCAATCCAAACGACACCAGGCCTGTGAGCGGATCGACAGGAAAGACAAACAACTGGTCATAAGCAAGATTTGTCATTTCCTGGCCCGTGTTCATGCGATTTATCTTTTTAGCGAAAGAATCCGACGCTTTTTTATATTCTACCTGGTCGGCGGCCTTGGCAAGAGTTATTTTTCTGTCTATTTTGATATAAATTCTTTTTATGGCCTCTGCTTTAATACCCACTTGTCGACGCAACTGAATTTCCTTTTTACCATCTTCTTCATTTAACTTGAAAACAAACATTGAATCATTTGAAAAGCGATGAAGAGCATATCTGTCAACAGAATCATTCATCAGCGTAACTTTTACAGCACAGAATCGCGGTTGTTTATTCTTTTTTTCAATTTCAGTATCCTGGGCCCACGATGAAATCATTCCCAAGTGAAGTGTGATTAATACGATCAAAATATTTTTTTTCATAACCAGTTTTTTAAAGAGTCTTTATCTTTCAGTTCTCAACCAGGTTCATCATAAAAAAATAAGGATCTATCGATGTTTCATGTTCAGCCATGACAGGTGTTGTACCTATGTTGATATACACAAAATTTTTCCCGGTCAGTACATGCCATAAAAAACTTTCGCATTTTGGATAAGTGCTGCCAAGTAGTTCAGGGAACATTTCATACAGTATCCCATCCCAGCAGGCTTTTTCCAATTCTTCGATTGCTGAATATTTTCTGCCCTGGCTGTTTCCTTCCGTGTTTGTAAGCTGCTTATTCGTTAAGCTTGTTCCGGTAAACAGGAGTATTTCGTGGTGGTGGTTGATTGCTGCTTTCATGTTATTTATTTTTTCATAATGCCAAGCTACTACCACAAACAGGCCGTTTATAATTGAATTTTGCAGTCGCATCTTTCCGTTTTGCAGTTTTTGCAACGGGTCTTTTGACTTTCTTAACAAATGGAG